>DATFYV010000205.1:0-3781 GCA_035314845.1 Candidatus Acidiferrum sp. | reverse complement strand
CCGACTCCGGAAACGGACACGATCGCCGCGAAGAGAATTGTAACGATCAGATAGACAGTATTCACGCGAAACCCCTTCAATGCGTCAGGCCTTCAAAAAGGATGGCACATCAATTCCTGCCTCGCGAAGGATCGCCCGGAGGGTGCCCTCGGCGAGATCCCCGGTGTGATGAGGGATAGTGACTTTTCTTCCTGTTTGTGAATGCCGCCAAATCTCATGACTGCCGGGACCCTGACGGTCGAACTGAAAGCCGAAAGTGCGAAGGCGGCGTACAACTTCGCGGTAAGAAAATCCCGATAAGCGTCCCATCAGGAGACGGCGACAGGGACGCGGAATTCACGGTTGGCGCGGCGCTTGTTGCGGAACACCAGGGGAAGGGGGTCGCCGTGCTCGCGGCAAGATTCCACAATTTTACGAGCAACGCCTTGCGCGATCTCCACCGTTTCGGAAATGCTGCGGCCTTCGGCGACCAGTCCGGGGACGTCCGGGCTAGTGGCTAAATAGCGACCGTTTTTCAGGCTTGCAACACGAAGTCGAATAGCCGCTTCTTCAACCTCGGTGACATGTTCTTGACGTTTCATCGTGGATTACCGTTCTTCAGCCATCATACCAGATGAAGCAATCGGCGGGGGTCCCGCCTTTCTTCCAAAGCCATGTCCTACAAGCCTTATGGTCCGCTCCCTGTCAGCGGATGTCTGTCAGTTTCCGGCAAGCGCGGTACCAGGACTTTAAGCCATAATTTCCGTTGTGCCGGCAGGTCGGTTGCGGATGATCCGGCCGGGTGCTCGGTAACTACAGATCGCGAAAGCAGGGAGTGGCGCGAAGATGAAAACGGAATTGCTGCGATTCGACGGGGCTGTGGAGCGGGATCCCGCGATCGATGCGTGGATGAAAGAGCATGCCGGTGAATTGGGAGGCATCGCGCATGAGTGGTTTGAGGTGATGCGAAAGTGCGGGGACGAAGTGCGGGAACTGGTGCATGACGGCTGTCCGGTGGCGTGTTTGGGAGATGCGCCCTTCGGCTATGTGAATGTTTTCACCGCGCACGTAAACGTGGGATTTTTTCACGGCGCAGCGCTGCGGGATCCGGCTGGCTTGCTGCAAGGCACCGGCAAGTTCATGCGGCATGTGAAGCTGAGGCCGGGAACGGCCACAAACGCCGCGGCGCTTAGCAGGCTGATCGACGCAGCGTACTCGGATATCAAGGCGCGCGTCGAGAACGGCTAGCGCAGAGAAACGCAACTTGCGAGGGTGACGCGGATGTGAGCCGCCAGGGAAAGGTCAAAGTCGATCCCACTCCCATCTGTGTTCGCGAGGGGAATTGTTGCACTTCGGCGGAGGTAACCGCTGGTATTAGAAAACAAGAACTACCCAGGGGTGCTTATTCCCTTCCTGAGCATTTCAATGGCTTTCTCTAGTCTCTTCAATCGTGTTTCTTCTTTCTTGGCTTCCGTAATCCAGCGACAGTACTCCTTGCGGTGGGTGTAACTCAGTTCCTTGAATACTGGAAGCAGGCCCTCTTTGTTCATCAAGTTTTCAAATTGAGCAGGCACTTCGACGGTTCTCACCTCTGCATCTTTCCAAACAACGACTTCAACAGTGTCGCCCTGGCCCTTCCCAGTTTGCTCGCGTATGGTTTTAGGCATCCCTAGCGAGTGAAGAGGATGGCCGTACTTGATAAGGGAACCCGTATAAGGCAGACCATTGAAAGTGGCCTTTACAGGCACCTTCCCTTTGGTACCAAATTCCTTCAGGGTATCGTAAGGAAAAAGCACATAAGCTCCTCCGCCATCGCCTGCTGCAATGTTCGCCTTGAATTTGTATTTCTTCATTGCGTTACCGGCATTTGCGTTGTCGCCTTGAATGAGTCGAAATTAAACCACTTTCCCTTACGGGGCGCTACTCGATAACTCCCGATTGGTCGGGTAATCGGAAACTGGCGCCTACCCGCGAATGGTTAGCGCTTGACAGGCTGCCGGCCGGCAGACGAATCTAGGCGACGGTTTGAGGAGCGGGTGGCACATGGATGAGAACAGGCGGATGGCGATTACGCGCAGGGAGTTTGCCACGCGTGCGGCGCTGGCAGGAGCGGCGGCGACGCTTGGAGCGTCTCCACCGCTGGCACAAGCGGGTACGCCGGTAACACTGCCGCCCGTCGAGCAGACACCGGGTGCTGCTACCGGGGCGACAGCGGCGCAGAACGAAGCGGAGTTGCGGGTGCAGACCATTGTGGCGCTGTATCCCGGGCGCTTCTCGGAGAGCCAGAAGAAGGATTTGCTGAAAATGAGCTCCAGCACGCAGAAGTCGCTGGATCATTTGCGGGCTTTCAAGATTGAGAATTCGGACGAACCGGCGCTGCATTTGAAGCCGCTGATGGAACGGGAGAAGAAACCTGCGACTGCTCCCGGTGGCGCGGCGGCGGAACAGCACGCGAAGAAATCCTGAGGAGCCCGATGCCCGCCGAAGAGACTTTCTATTTGCCGGTTACCGAGCTGGCCAAACGCATTCAAGCGAAGAAACTGTCTCCCGTGGAGCTGACGCAGATGTATCTGGAACGCAGCGAAACGCTGGGTCCCAGGTTCAATGCCTATGCGCGGCTGACGCCGGAGATTGCCATGGAACAGGCGACGGCGGCGGAAAAGGAAATTCATCACGGGCATTATCGCGGACCGCTGCACGGCATTCCTTATGCTGCGAAAGACTTGCTATCGGTGAGTGGGGTGCCCACGACTTGGGGCGCAAAGCCGTATGCGAATCAGGTGTTTGCTTACGATGCCGCGGTGATCGAGCATCTGCGGCGGGTGGGCGCGGTGCTGATCGGCAAGGCGGCGATGATTGAGTTGGCCGGAGGATTGGGATACCGGTTTGCTTCGGCGTCGCTGCAGGGCGCGGGCAAAAATCCCTGGGATACGAGCTGCTGGACCTGCGGATCGTCGTCTGGCTCGGGGGCGATTGTCGCGGCGGGGCTGGCGGGGTTCGCGATTGGGACGGAGACGTGGGGCTCGATTGTTTGTCCTTCGGCATTTTGCGGCATCAGCGGACTGCGACCGACGTATGGGCGGGTAAGCCGGTATGGCGGAATGGCACTGGCGCCGTCCATGGACCACATTGGGCCGATGGCGCGGAGCGCGGAAGATTGCGCGCATATCTTTGCGGCGATTGCGGGGCACGATATTCGGGATCGCAGCACAGTGCCCATCGACAAGGCGGCATTTACCTACTCCCCCGCGACGCAAACCAAGCCTGGGCCGCTGCGCATCGGATGGCTTACGAACGCCTGGCCGAATATGGATAGCAGCGTCAGCAGCGTGGTGGCTGCGGCGCAAAAAGCGTTGCACAAATATTCCGGCAACTTTCACGATGCCGCGCTGCCCAGCGGGCCATGGGAAGAGGCCGCAGGGATCACCGTTGCGGTGGAGGCGGCAGCATCGTTTCGCGATTTGATCCGCTCGGGACGAGTGAGCGAGCTGGCGGACCCGTCCGGGCAACTCGGGGGATATGTCGGAGAGCAGATCTCCGGGGCGGACTATACGCTGGCGCTGAAAGTGCGCGAACTGTTGCAACGGAAAATGGCCGACTTGTTTGATTCGTTTGATGTTTTAGTTGCGGGCTCCGAGCCGACTGCTGCGTCGCCGCTGGGGATGGACTTGGATAGCGGGCCGGACTATCCGGATCCCCTGGGTGCGATTGGGAACTTGTGCGGGCTGCCGGCGCTTTCCGTTCCTTGCGGATTCACCGAGAAACATTTGCCGGTGGGGTTACAGTTTGTGGCGCGGGCGGG
>DATFYV010000204.1:0-5694 GCA_035314845.1 Candidatus Acidiferrum sp. | reverse complement strand
CCGCAAAAGCGGAATCCTCTTCACGCAAACGGTTCTAGGCCCCACCGGCGAGGCCGCGATCGTTTCCTTCAACGATTCGGTGGACAAATTACAGGACTTCACGCGCGACACCGCAGCTTTCGAAGGCACTCTCGCACAACTTCCGGAAGGAACCTCCGGCGCCAAGCTTTACGACGCCATGGCCGCGTCCGTGGAAATGCTCAGCGCCCGCCCGGTACCGCCCTCGGAAAAGGCCGCCACGCGCAGAATCCTGTTTATTCTCGCGGAATCCGTTGATTACGGCAGCTTCGCGCGTCTCGGCGAGGTCTTGCGCAGAGCCCAGCTTGCTAACGTGACCATCTATGCCGTGGGTCTCTCCACCACGCGCGCCGAACTGCAGGCCAAGCACCCTCCCGAAACACAAACGCCCATCACGCCTCCGGGTACCTTTCCGAACCCTCCCTTCCCGGGAAGCATCCAGACCCCCGATACTGCGGCCGAACGGCAAGGCGTTGATGCCACCGCGCTCGCAGTGTGGGTGGTGCAGCACGCCGAGAATGTGGTCAAGGGGGAAGCTTTGAAAACCGCTGCGGCAGCAACTGGTGGCGAGCACCTCGCCACTTTCAAGGACCGCTCCATCGAAAAAGCCATCGACGAAATCGGTGGAGAACTCCATGCGCAGTACAACCTCAGTTACGCGCCTTCGGATAACACCGCTTCCGGCTACCACGACATCTCCGTCACCGTGGACCGCAAGAACCTGCAGGTCCGCTCCCGCCCCGGCTACTACCTGCCGTAGAGTTGTTCGAGGCTACCGCTAGGAGAGATTCTTCGTGGGATAAAAGCTGTGCAGCACCTTCAGTAAGTCGGTCGCTGACAGCGCAAACCCTATATTCGTCACATTTTTCTTGACCAGCTTTTGCGTATTGATCCCGATCACTTCCCCGCGCGAATTCAGCAGCGGCCCTCCGCTGTTTCCTGGATTGATCGGCGTGTCGGTTTGAATCCACGTTCCGGGTCCGGCGCTGTCGAACCTGCCGACCGCGCTCACAATGCCCTTGGTCACGCTGAACAGCATGGCGTCGCCGGGATTGCCAATAGCAAAGACGCTTTCGCCCTGCTGCACGAACGCCGCATCCGTTAGCGTCAGGAAGGGAAACTTGTTTCCGGCCACCTTGAGTAGCGCGATGTCTAGATCTCCATCAAGGTAGACAACTTTCGCTTCCAGCTGAACGCCGCCGGGCAGGACCGCCAGCAAACTCTCTTCGTCACGCGCCACGTGCGCATTGGTCGCAATCACACCGGTCTCGGTAATGAAGAAGCCTGTGCCGCTTTTATTCAGCCCCTTGAGGTAAACCACCGCGGGTTTCGTCCGGCGCACCACCTCTTCCAGCGACAGCTCCTCGCGGAAACCGTCGCTTCCAGCGGTGTCGGCCCTCACTGCGGCACCAGCCGCGCTCCCGGCGGCTAGTGAGTCGGCGCTTGGAGTAGCCGGCGCCGGCCCAGCGGACGCGTTCATCACCCCGTGCGGCACGCGCTCCGAGACCGAGCCGGTGAAGACTCCCGCAATGGGTTCCAGATTCACGTGGAAGTGATCGGTCTTGAACAAAAAATACTCGCCGTGGCTGTGACCGTTCAGTCCCACCCAGTTCATCGGCCCTTCGGTTATGGTCAGCTCTTTTGTTGCATACCCCGCCAGACTGACGCGCGCGACCATGGCATGCTCCAACCGCGAACCAAACGCGGTGTGCGTGCGGTGAAAATATCCTCCGGGAAAGTCTTTATCGAACGGCGTAACGCCCTCAGCAACGCCATTGATGCTTACCGCGGCTCCGGGAGGATTGCTGGTAATGCGCAGCTTCTCGGCTGCCGCGGGAAGCGCGGAGAGCAGCGCGGAGAAAATGACGAGCACAAAAGCAAGGGAACGGGAGGCCATGGCCATGTGTACCTCGCGGGAAGGATGGACCGCACATTACCACATACTTATGTTGATTTGCTATTATCTGTGTCGGTGGGCGCGAAGCCCTCGCAACTCAGCACCGGCAGGCGCGGGTATTTGGGAAAGCGCGCATCGCTGAATCCCAGTTGGCACAGCATAAATACGGATTCCCTTGCGGAGACAACGCGCCGCGAGTGGATGCAGGAGTCACACAGCCCGGCTTTGTCGCCCTGCTCTTGTTGCTGCGGATTTTTCTGAGTGATGGCCATCGCAGAGGCACCAACGGAGCAAACACCAAAAAAGCACAGAACACCGGCTGCAGAAGCTACGGCTTCAACGCCAACACGTCAGGTTCGGGCGCTACTGATGCGCTTTCCTGCGCTACGCCTTCCGATTCGGCCGGACGTACCGTTGCTGCAGGTGTCGCAGGTGGCGCAGCCGGCTTGGCGAAGCGTCCTTCGTCGATTGGCGGATCGATCTCGATTTTCTGGATGGTGATCTGCTGCGTCTGCTCCGTCCCGGGCGAACCCGAATCGATCTGAAACGCAAATTTCAGGCCTTGCACCTCGCGGTAGTCGCCAAAAAGCGTTACTACGGGAATTTCCTGATTCTCCGCCTTGCGTGTGCCTTCCCACTTGGTTAACAGGTAGGTCGCCGAATCAAAAAAATACGTTCGCACATCGCCATCTTTGTTCGTGAGCTTTAGCTTGGTGACGGCCTTCCCCCCTACTTCATCTTTGCCGGCCAACTCCACGTGATTGCCCTTGCGCTGATAGTCCAGCAGCGGCCCGTCAAAATCCGCCTCATCGGAGATATTGCGCAGGTCGTTGGCCTCCATGGGCTGCACATCTTTGTTGGGCGCGAAGGGATTGATCACCCAGCCGGCGGACTTGCCGTCGTAGACGCGCACGATGGTTTGCCCTCCGATGGTGATTTCCATGTGCATTTTCAGCGGCCGCGCAAATTCCACCAGGAACGGGCCTTCGGCGTCTGGGCCAAAAGAAATTGTGCCGGTCACTCTTTGGCGCTGAATGGCCCTGATTTTATCGACGCCGCCCCGCGCGGCCAGCACCTTGGCAATTAGGTCGTCCGCCGTCTGCCCCGCAGCGCGGGGAGCGGGCACACCGAAGTGGCACGCCATGAACAATGCGAGACAGAATAATCTTCTGCGACTTACGCCTAAGGTCGAATGTTTCACGAGGAACCCATTTCGCGGACTCATTGCTTCAGCGAGTACGACGTTTAATGTTAGAAGTTGATGGTGCGCCGGTCAATTGCGTTGTCCGCGGCGTTCTCGATGGCTCTTGTTGAAGATATTTCCGCAGCGTATGCTCCTAGCGGTCTGTACTGTGAAGCAGAAATTGCAAATGGCTGGAGATAACGGCCCAATGGAGAGAGTCATGAACTTAAAAAAATGGATCGCGCCCATCTCACTCGCAGGCATCCTGATCACGTGCGCGTCACAAACGCGGGGACAAAATGAACTGGTGGCGAATCCTGTGAGTACCTCCGTAAAAAGTCAAATGACCCGCTCCAGCAAAAATATGATTGCGGCAGCGGAGGCCATGCCCGCGGACAAGTACAGCTATAAGCCGACACCCGACATGATGACCTTCGGGCACCTGATGGTGCACATCGCCGACACCAACACCACGCTCTGCGCGGCACTCTCCGGAACGCCCGCGCCGTCCGGCAAGATGGAAGAGACCGATGGGAAAGACAAGCTGGTCGCGGGGCTGAAAGCCTCGTTCGATTACTGTTCCACCGCCCTTGCGAACGTGGATGACGCCAAGCTTGGCGAACAGGTGGCGATTTTCGGCGGGCGCATGGTGCCCCGTGCGGCGGCCTGGCTCATTTTGTCCGGCTCGTGGGCCGATCACTACAGCACCGAGGCGGTTTATCTGCGCCTGAACGGAATCCTGCCGCCAACCGCGCAACCCAAGAAGTAAGTAAGCCGCTACACCTGCAGGACGTCGCCTTCGCGGGCCACAATTTCATACAACACGGGATTGACGAAGAATCCCAGCAGCAGACGCGACACCAGGCCGGCCACGACCACGATGGCGAAGGGTTTTTGCGTATCCGAACCAACGCCGGTGGAAATGGCCGCCGGTAATAGTCCCAGGCAGGCCACCAGCGCCGTCATCATAATCGGCCGCAAGCGCAACAACGACGCTTCGAGCGTGGCGTCGCGCACCGATTTTCCTTCCAGCCGCAGTTTATTGATGTAGCTGACCAGAATGACGGCGGTCTCCACCGAAACGCCCAGCAGCGCCAGCAAACCGAGAATGCTGGAGACGCTGAACGGCGTATGCGTGAGCTTCAGAGCGATCAGCGCGCCGACCGGTTCCGTGAGTACGACGCCGAGCGCAATGGTGATGGGAAATTTGAAATTGCCATACAGCGCAAAGAGAATCAGGAAAATCAGCATCAGCGCCAGCGGACCAATCACCACGAATTGCGATTTCGCTTCCAGCAATTCGCTGTACTCGCCGCCCCAATTAAGCGTGTAACCCGGAGGCAGCAGCACTTTTTTCTTGATCGCCGCCTGCCCGTCATTGATCACGCCCTCGAGGTTCCGTCCCACGATGGAAAACTGAATTCCGATGTAGCGCGAATTATCTTCGCGATAAATAAAGGAAGCTCCGCTGGCCTCGCGAATGGTGGCTAGCTCGGAAAGCGGAATGGCCTGCCCCGCGGGGGAAGGAACCAGCAAATCGCCGATGTCGCGAGCCGTGGAGCGGTATTGCGGCTCCATGCGGACCACCAAGTCGAACAATTTTTCGCCCTGAATCACTTGCGTTGCGGCTTGCCCGCCGATGGCTGCCTGCACCACAGCTTCGACGTCGGCAACATTGATTCCATAGCGCGCGATTTTCGCGCGGTCGGCTTCGATCAGCAGGCTGGGCTGGCCGAGTTCGCGGACCACCGTCAACTCCGTGAATCCCGGGGTCTTGTCGAGGATTTGCTTAATTTCCACGGCCTTTTTTTCCAGCACGTCGAGGTCGGGGCCGAAGATTTTTACCGCCAGGGAGCTCTTTAGCCCGGTGAGTGCTTCGTCCACGGCGTCTTCCGCGGGCTGCGTGAAATTGAAAATCACTCCGGGATAGCTGGCCAACTTTTTTTCCAGGTCTTTCGCCAGTTGCTCCTTGGTGTGGATCGAAGACTTTTTCCAGGCAGCATCGCCATAGGGCAGAAGACCAACGTAAAACTCACAGTTGAAAAAACCTGTGGGGTCGGTGCCGTCGTCGGGCCGGCCAAGTTCCGAAGCCACGGTGGTCACTTGCGGATATTGCATCAACAAGTTACGGATCTTGGGTGCGAACTTCGCGGATTCTTCAAAGGAAATGGTGTAAGGCATAGTGGCCCGCACCCACAGCGCGCCTTCATCGAGGTGCGGCAGAAACTCTCCGCCGATTAGCGGAATGAGTAAGAGAGTAGCAATGAAAATTGCTGTGCTGACCACCAGCGTGAGGCGCGGACGATCCAAGCACCATTCCAGGCGTTTGGCGTAAGAATCGCGGACACGGTCGAAGATCTTGTTGGGCTTTTCCGTAACGCCGTTCTTGAACCAGTACGAGGCCATCACCGGCACGATGGTCAGCGTCAGAATCAGCGCGCCCACCAACGCGAAGGCCATGGTGTCGGCCATGGGATGAAATAGTTTTCCCGCCGCGCCGGTCAGCGCATAGATGGGCAAATAGCCAGCGATAATCACAGCGACGGAATAAAAAATGGGGCGGTCCACGTCGCGCGCGGCTTGCAGTATCACTTCG
>DATFYV010000203.1:0-3949 GCA_035314845.1 Candidatus Acidiferrum sp. | reverse complement strand
TATTTGTCTTTGTCTTTTTTGTCGCCGACTTCGGCGAAGCGCTTTTCGAGGGCGGCTTTGCCGAAGAAGTCAGGGGTTAGGCCGGTGTTGTAGGTGCAGGTGGCGTAGAAGGCTTGATAGAGGCGGCGGCCATCGCGTTCGCGGGAGACTTGCAGGGGGGTCATGACGCCGCCGAGGCGTTGATAGTTGGTGTAGATGGTGCTTTCGGAGGTGCGTTGATTGAAGTCGTGATTCACGGTGGTGATTACGCTGCGAACTAGAAGATGGGAAAGATGCTCGATGGCCAGGCGCTGGGTGCGTTCGGCCTGGGGATCGCTGAATTCCACCCAGTCCACCTGGTGATTGTCGACGAGATCCATGCCGCCGTAACGGAGGTTTAGATCTTTGTCCTTGAGGTACACGCGGAGGATGTTGTCGACGTTGCGCTTTACGGCGTCCTGAAAATCGGCCACCGAGGGGGCGGACTCTTCGCTGACACCGCCGCGGTCGAGGGTCCAGCCTTCGTCGCCGCTGAAGGAATCGATGATGTTGCCCTTTTTGGAGTAGTCAATGCGGTGCTTGTCGGGGTACAGCCAGTAATCCTTGAATTGAATATAGCCGTCGAGTTCGCCACCGTGGCCGATGTTGGCGCGGCGGCCTTCGCAGACGCGGTCGCGGACTTCGGTGTACGACGGGCCACCGAGAGCGTCGATCAATTGCGCCAGGATTTCGCGAGCCTTGGCTTCGCTTTGCTCCGGCAGCATGGTGTCGGGATTTTGCGCCACAGCCTGACGCGGCAGAACTGCGCACAGCGAAGCAAGTAGCGCCGCGATTAGAAAAAACCTCAGCCGCACAAGACGGAACCTCCGTTTACATTGATGACTTCGCCGGTGAGGAAGTTGGCTAAGTCCGAGGCGAGAAAGAGGATAGGGCCGGCGATTTCCTCGGCGGTGGCGGGTCGGCCGAGGGGGATGGCTGCGGCAGCCATTTTTTGGCCGGACTTGGTTTCGAGGACTGGATTGGACATGTCCGTGGCGACCCAGCCGGGGGCGACGGAGTTGATTAGGATGCCGTGAGGGGCGAGTTCAGTGGCCAAGCCTTTGGTGAGGCTGATGATCGCGCCTTTCGAGGCGCCGTAATGGGTGTGAAAGGATTCGCCGCGTTGCCCAGCGGTGGAGCTGATGGGGATGATACGGCCGGATTTTTGCTTGATCATGTGAGGCACGGCGAAGTGGATGATGGAGTAGACGCTCTTTAAATTGATGCGGATCATGTCGTCCCATTGCGCTTCGGTCATTTTTTCGATGGGAAGATCTTCGAGGTTCCAGATGCCGGCGTTGGCGACAACAATGTCGAGGCGGCCTAGCCGGGCGATGGTCTGGTCGACGAGTTTCTTGTTGTCGGCGTGGCGGCCGACGTCGGCTTTGCAGGCTTCCACGCGGGTGCCGTGGCGGCCAGCCTCTTTTTCCAGCTCTTTGGCGGCGTCCTTGGCTTTGTTGTAGTTGAACATCACGTCGGCGCCAGCCTGGGCGAAGAGTCTAACGGCTGCGGCACCGATGCCGCGCGAACCCCCAGTGATAAGAGCTGCCTTGCCCGCCAATGAAATCATTCCATCCCCCAGAGAAATTAGAAGTACATAAATTCAAAGTTTGCAGGAGCCGAGGCTAACGGGTTTGCGCAACAGCGCCGTGGGCGGAGCGGACGGCGGCCACAAAATCCTCAAAAAGTCGTTGCGAAAAACGGTCACCAGCCATGCGCTCCGGATGCCATTGCACGCCGACCACCCACGGATTGGCGCCTTGCCACTCGACGCCCTCTATGATGCCGTCGGGGGCCTGCGCGGTGACACATAAGTCTTTTCCTAGCTTATCGATAGCTTGATGATGGCTAGTGTTGATGGTGGCATGGTCCGCGCCGTTTAGCTGAGCCAGCCGGCTGCCAGGAACGAATTGGGCCTCGTGCTCCAAGTCCCCGGATCGCGCGGTTGAGGCATGATCGGTTCTACCGTGGACCAGCGCGCTGGGATGCTCCGTTGAGATGTCTTGGACAAGTGTGCCGCCGAGGAAAACGTTCAGGGCTTGGCAGCCGTAACAGATAGCAAGTACAGGCTTTGCATGAGAGAAAGCGTGTTCTAGGATCGCGGCGTCGGTGGCGTCACGTTGGACGTCGATGTCCCCGGTTTTCGTGTGTTTTGTAGCGCCGTAACGAGCGGGGTCCACATCGGTAGGGCTGCCCGGCAGAACGAATGCATCTAGTTGGCTTAGCTGCTCGGCGAGTTGCGTCGGCGATTGCTGCAGGGAGATGGCTACCGGCTCAGCACCTGCCTGACGGACGGAGGTGAAATAGTAGTCCAGCTTGTGGCGTGAGGCGGCGAGTTCTTCCTGGGTGGTTCGCCAGGGAATGCCGACGCGGAGGCGCAGGTCGGAGCTATCAGGAGTAATGGGAGGAGGGGTCATGGACAGTGCATCCTAGCACCGGGCGGGTACAAGGGGCAACCAAGGGGTCCGGGGCGGATGGCGCGTGTGAGGAGTTCACCAAGAAGGCAAATCAGGGCGTAAAGACCTGCCGGAACAATCCAATCATCTCGGCAAACGCCAGATCGGTGGCCTCAGGATCAAAACGAGCGCCTTCGTCGCGCATGAAGGCGTGCTCGGCGGGGAACGTCTGGATACGGTGATGCACTCCAACGGTCTTAAGTCCGTCCGCCACCTTGGCGCGACCTTCGGCGGGGACATGCGGATCGTTGCTTCCGAAGATCATTAATAGTTCGCCGCGAATTTCGCCTGCGCGCTGGAGCGAGCCGGCGTCGGCATCCTGGCCGAGCTTGCCGTTGTGGATGCCCGTGCCATAGAAACAGACCGTGGCGCGGACGTCGGGCTGCAGCGCGGCGCGAAAGGCCAGGTGACCGCCAATGCAAAAGCCCATGGCGCCAAGTTGGCCTGGGGCGACCTTTTCGTGCTTTCCCAGCCAATCCAGGCCGACGCGGCAATCCGCATCAAAATGCGCGACCGGAGTTTTTCCGGCGTCGCCCATGCCGCGATCGCGACCCGCATCGTCAAAAGGAATGACCAAGCCGGGCGGTTCGACGCGATGGTAGATTTCCGGCGCGGCCACCACGAAACCATAGCCTGCCAGCCGGGCACAGGAGCGCAGCGTGGGGCCGGAAAGCTGAAAAATATCGGAGTAGCACCATATCCCCGGGTACTTTCCAGGGGCCACAGGAGCGGCGACGAAGGTGCGCATGGGGGTGCCCGCGGTAGGAATTTCGCGGTAGCTAGAGGTGATGATCATGGCGGAGCGTATTCCGTTTCTGCGTCATTTCTTGAGCGAGATGGCTCAGCCGAGCATATCATCGGCGCCATGCAAGCCGGAATGCCGCGAAACACAGTTGTAGCCTCGGATTCGGCAGTGATATACCGTACAAGGCGTTCCGCGCAGACATCAAGATGCTCGGGGGCCAGTTACGCAATGTTGCAAAAACTCTTTGTGGAGTCGGCAGCAGACGCGCGAGCCAGGGAAGGTGGGAGGAAAAACGGTTATGAAATTCTTGAGTCCAGCGTTGGCTGTTTGTGTGACGGTGACCGCCATGCTGGCGCCGCTGGCGATGGTGTCCATGGTGGGAGTGGTGGCTTCGCGAGGATTCGTCATTGCCGCACAAACGAGCAGCGCGCCGGAAAATGCAAGAATGACGTGGCGAGAGTTTGGGAAAACCACGGATGGCAAAGTGGCTAACCTTTATACTCTGCAAAACAAGCACGGCGCGCGGGTAAGCATTACGAATTATGGTGGCACGATCGTCAGCATCCAGGTTCCGGACCGGCAGGGAAAGTTCGCGGATGTGACACATGGGTACGACGATCTGGCCGGCTACGTCACCGGGACTGCGAGCTTTGGCGGAACCATCGGGCGTTACGCCAACCGCATCGCGCATGGGGAGTTTGCGCTGGACGGCGTGAAATATACACTGGCG
>DATFYV010000202.1:0-6940 GCA_035314845.1 Candidatus Acidiferrum sp. | reverse complement strand
CCCCAAATCCCCAACCCGCATTTCGTGCTATCTTACCCTTCCGGAGCCCTCTCATGCCCGCACCCATTCCCATTAACGAAGCCGCCCGCCGCAGCGCCCTGGCCTCCTACGCCATCCTCGACACCGATCCCGAACCCTCCTTCGACGACCTCAACCACCTGGCCTCCTTCATCTGCAAAACTCCCATCTCCATGATCACCCTCGTCGATGAGCACCGCCAATGGTTCAAATCCCGCATCGGCGTTCCCCTCGAGGAAACTTCTCGCGACATCGCCTTCTGCTCTCACGCCATTCTCCAGGACGACATTTTCGTCGTGCCCGACGCCCTCGCAGACGAACGCTTCCGCAGCAATCCCCTCGTCGAAGGCGAACCCCACATCCGCTTCTACGCCGGCGTCCCGCTCATCAACAACGACGGCTACGCCCTCGGCACCCTCTGCGTCATCGATAAAACCCCGCGCCAGCTCACGCCCGACGAAAAGGACGCCCTCAAAGCTCTCAGCCGCCTGGTCCTCGCGCAGATGGAACTGCGCCGCAATCTCGTCGCGCTGAAACACGCCCTCAACGATCGCACCGCCGAAGAACACCAGCGCCAGCTCGAACTCGCCAAACTTCAAGCCCAGCTGATCCGCATGGTGGGCCTCGAAACCGTTCCCCGATGACCAATTCACACAGCCCCGTCAGCGCGCGTGCCGGAAACAAAAGACCCGCTCCGCGCATCCTAATTGCTGCTCGTGAATCGATGCGCATGAACACACGCAAGCGGTTTAATTTCGTAAACTGGAAACCCGCTCGCTGCGTCGCGATTTTGTTCGCGCCGGAAGGTACTGCTCAAAATAGGCTGAGGTTGACCGATGACTGATTCCGTGGAATTCGCTCACGTTTTCTTATTTCGCTGCGCCGCGTGCGGCAGGCCGCTGGCCTCCGCCTGCGCCAGCACGCAAAGCAATCTGGAACTTGCCGACGCACACCTGTTCGATCCGCACTGTTTCTGCGGCTGGACGGGCACGTTGATGGGTCTGGAAAGCGTGAAGCACTGGGTTGAGCCGTGGGAGAGCCCCACGCTGGTGGCGAAAGAAAGCGACTCCTGCGACGGCAAACTCGAGCAGCCGCTCGGCTCGTAGCATGGCTGCGGCCGCGCGCTTTCTGCAGCGTGTAACTTTTGTTTTGCGTTTCTGGTTTGCGTTTTTGTTCTTGTTTTGTGGGTCGGAGCTTTAGCTCCGACATTCAGCGTCCAGCGAAAATGCCTTTCGCTGCGAGGCAGCGCTTGCGAATCCGCAGCCTTAATCGCGCTCCCAGAACATGTGCGAGCCTGCTCCGCCCGGCACTCCCGTGTCCGCCGTAGCCGCGTCCCACTGGCTGCGCGCCAGTGGTTGAATCTCCTGCAGCTTTTTCTGCTTCAATGATTTGTTGACGCTCGGCAATTCCTTGGCCACGAAGGCATCGAAGGAATCGGTCACATCCTTCAAGTCTTTGGTCAGCGAATCGATGCGCGCCACCTGATAATCCGTCGGCCGGCCTTCATAGTTGTTCAATTCGCCGTAAAGACCTGTGGTCTTTTCGCGAATGCGCTCTTCGCCAGTCACCGCGCCGCCTTCCTTGGTGGCCACGATTTTTTTGCGCATCTCTTCCACTTTGTCCGCGAGCTCTCCCAGATGTTTAGCCAGCGCGGCGTCTTTGCCCGCTTGCGCCGCGTTCTGCAGCAACTGATCGTGCACGGCATTGATGTTGTCCACATCGAAGCTCATGTCGCCCAGCAAGTTGTAGACGCGCATGACCGCGGCAAATTCCTGCGCGCGATCCGCTTCGGAAAATTTTGCGCGCGCGTCCAGAGTGAGCACCATCGGCGTGCTGTACACCTCTTTGCCGCGCGTCAGCTTCACAGTGTAGGTTCCCGGCAGCACGCGCGGACCCTGCGCCGCTTCAAACGCAGCGGTGGCTGCGGGCGGCACATGCGGAGCCTTCAAACGCATCGGCCACTCCACGCGGCTGATGCCGCGGCGGCTGTTGGGTGCAAGGGTGTCCACGAGCTTGCCTTGCGGATCGAAAATCTCCAGCTTCATCTTGCCGTAAATATGGCGCTTCTTCTGGTAGTAGGTGATCAGCGCAGCGTTTGGCGGATTGGTCCCGTAAAAGGTGCCATTGCCTTCTGACCAACCGCCATTGGCATCAAAACGCTGTTGCGTGGGCTTGCCCATCACGAACACCGCGTCCTGAGCCATCACTTCGGGTGTCAGCTTACGCAACGGGGAGATATCGTCGATGATCCAGATGCCGCGTCCGTGGGTGGCGATCACGAGGTCCGAGTCGCGCGCCTGCACCACGATGTCGCGCACCGGAACATCGGGAAATTCATGGCCCTTGTACTGGGCCCACTGCTTGCCGCCATCGAGCGAAACCCACAGCCCGAACTCCGTGCCCAGGAACAACAAGTCCTTGTTTACGGTGTCTTCTTTAATGACATGCGCGAACCCCCGCACGCCGCTGTTCGCGGCAATCACGGGAGTCCACGTCTTGCCATAATCGGTGGTCTTGAAAGCGTAGGGCGCCATATCGCCGAAGGTGTGGCGGTCAAACACGGCGTACGCCGTTGCAGCATCGTAGCGGCTGGCTTCCACCCAGGAAACCCAGGAAACCTTGGGCAGGTTCGGCACGTTGCCCACCACATTGCTCCAGTTCTTGCCGCCGTCGCGCGTTACCTGCACATTGCCATCATCGGTGCCGACCCAGATGGTTTGCCCATCTTTCGGCGACTCGCTAATGGAATAAATGGTGGTGTGCATTTCCGCATAGGAGTTATCCACGGTCACGCCGCCGGACTCTTCCTGCTTTTGCTTTTCCGGATCATTGGTGGTCAGGTCGGGAGAGATGCGGTCCCAGGTCTGGCCGTGATCGCGGGAACGAAATAAAAATTGCGCGCCAACATATATGGTGCCTTTTTCGTTGGGGCTCAGGTGAATGGGAGTATTCCAGTTGAAGCGCAGCTTGCCCTCGCCATAGTTGGGCTGCGGATCGATGTTGCGCGAATCGAGCGTCTTCAAATTTACGCGGCCCATGTGTCCGCCTTGAGCCTCGACGTAGGCGTAGTTCGCATCCGAGGGATCGGCAAAAGCCCAGAAGCCGTCGCCGCCCCAGAGATTTTCCCAGCGGCTATTGGTGATGCCCCCGGGATATTCGGAATCGCCAATCCACGCACTGTTGTCCTGCAGTCCGCCAAACACGTGATAGGGATCCGCATCGTCAGTGCTCACGTGATAGAACTGCGAAATGGGCAGATTGTTGCTCTTCAAAAAGGTGTTGCCGCCGTCCATCGAGTACCACACCCCGCCGTCATCGCCGGTAATAATGTGGTCGGTATTCTCCGGATTGATCCACACGTCATGGAAATCGCCGTGGGCGCCGGCGACACCGCTGAAACTTCTTCCGCCGTCGTCGCTCACGATCATCCCACCATCCGGTTTGAACAGGCGGTTCTCGTTTTTGGGATCGACAATTAAGTTCGCGAAATAAAACGGCCGCCACACCATGAACTGGCTGCGGTCGCCTTCTTTCCAGGTTCTCCCGCCGTCATCGGAGCGATACAAGGCGCTGTGCGTGGACTCGATCATGGCGTACACCACGCTGGGCTTGGACGGCGCGACGGCCACAGCAATGCGTCCCCAGGGCTTAGCGGGCAGGCCCGATGCGGACTTCTCATCCAAATCCTTCCAGGTGGCTCCGCCATCGCCGGTAACAAAAAATCCACTGCCGCTGGGGGAGGTGGGACTGTCGCCACCAGAGCGGAAGGTCCACCCCTTACGCCGAAAATCCCACATACCCGCAAACAAGACGTTGGGATCCTGCGAGCTCATGGAAATCATGGAGCAGCCGGTGGAGAGATTGCCGCCTTTCAAAATCTTGTTCCAGGTTTTCCCGCCGTCGGTGGTCTTGTACAGTCCGCGGTCATCGCTGTCGCTCCAGAGTTTTCCCGGAACACAGGCGTAGACCGTGTTGCTGTCCTTGGGGTTCACGATGATTTTGGAAATGCGCTCGGAATTGGGCAGACCCATGTTGGTCCAGTTGTCGCCGCCATCCGTGGATTTGTAAATGCCATCGCCGATGGAAACGCTGTTGCGGGTCCAGGACTCGCCGGTGCCCACCCAAATGGTCTTGGAGTTTTGCGGATCGATGGCAATGGCGCCGATGGATTGCGCGGTGGTCTTGTCAAACACCGGCTTGTAAGTGGTGCCGCCGTTGGTGGACTTCCACACACCGCCGCTGGCCGCGCCGATATAGACGGTGAGCCGCCCATCTTCCTTCACTGCCGCGAGGGCCGCCACGCGTCCGCTCATGGTGGCCGAGCCGATGTTGCGCGCCCCAAGGCCTGAAATGGTGTCGGAGTCGAACTTAGCTTCCTGCGCCAAAACGCGTGGCGCAAATGTTGCAGCTAGAAAAATGGTGACCACTACGGAGGTGCGAACATACTTGTTCATTTTTCAGTATCCTCAATTTGGAGCGGAATTCTTTGGTAGTTGCACAGGCCAAGCGCTTACTTGCTGCCCGCCGGGGCTTTCGCTTCCGGCTTCATCACCGGCATGGCAAACCGTGAATCGTCGATTGGGACGTTAATTTCAATCTTATCGACGCTGATTTTCTGGCGCTGTGAACTGCCCTTTTGCGCCTGCTCGATGGCGAAGGGAAAATAAATCCCGCCGACCTGGTCGTAGTCACCGAAATACGATTCGGTTTCTTGCAGCGTGCCGCGCACGGTGGTTTGAATTTCCAGTTTCAATTCCAGAAAGGAATCGGTATCCAAATAGTAGTAGCGCACGTCGCCATTCTTCATGGAGAGCTTCACTTTGTAACAGTCCGTGCCCTCGACGGAATCGTGGCCCATCAATTCGGCCTTGTGGCCCTTGGCCTTGTAATCCACCAGCGGCCCTTCGATATCCGCGTCCACATACAAGCTCTTGGCGTCGTCCGCACTCATCAACTGAGGATCCTTGCGCCCTTCAAACGGCGAAACCTGCCACGCGACTTTTCCGTCGGTAGCCTGCACTTGCGCCAAGCCCTGGATGCCCACCTCTTCGCGGACTTTGTCCGGGCGCTTATTTTCCTGCAGCAGCGTCGCGCGAATGGCCCCGAAGTTGATCTTCCCGGCGTTGCGCAGCGTGGTCATGGCCCTGATTTTTTCCAGGCCGCCATGCGCCTGGACGTTTTTGGCAATCACTTCATCCACGCTTTGCGCGCGCGCCGCAAACGGCATAAGAACCGCCGCCGCAGTCATGGCCAACCACATGCGCCTGGAATTCCCGCTCATAATTTCTCCTAAACGATAGAAAGGACGAATCACCCGGCCCACACCAGGACCGAACCGCACAATACTGTACTTGATTCAGACGGGATATGGACACACTTTGTTAGCACAGTCGGTAGTTATGAATTGCGAGCCGATGCGGTAAGTGTGAGTGACGCCCAACGGGGCGGCGCCGAACAGGGACCCTCTGCAGCAAGGCGCTGCCAGCGGAGCGTCCGCAAATCCCCAAAACTACATGTCTTCGGCGAACTCGCCTTCCGGTTCCGGGAGTTTGTCGCCGTCGCGCGCGGCCCACACATACAGCGCGGGCAGAAGGAAAACGCTTAAAAACAGCGCTCCCGCCAAGCCGCCCACAATCACAATGGCAAATGGCCGCTGCGAATCCGACCCGATACCGCGCGACAAGGCCGCAGGGAGCAACCCGAGCATGGCCACCAGCATGGTCATCAAAATCGGCCGCAACCGCAGAATCGCTCCTTCCACAGCCGCATTCTCAATGGAATGCCCGCGGACGCGCAGCTGATTGATGTACTCCAGCATGATCACCCCGGTCTGCACGGAAACGCCGAACAGCGCGAGAAAGCCCACACCCGAGGACACGCTGAAATGCGTGCCAGTAATTAGCAAGGCCAGCAAACCGCCGATCGGGGCCATGGCCACGTTGGCCAGAATCAACACCGACCATTTGGCCGACCCGAACATGGAATACAAAATCACGTAAATCACCAGGATGGTAATAGGCAGCACGATGAGCAAACGCCGCTGGGAGCGCTTCTGACTCTCATACTCGCCGGCCCAATTCAGGTGATAGCCCACCGGGAGTTTTACATCGCGATTGACATTGCGAATGGCCTCTTCCACCGCGCCGCCCAGATCGCGGCCGCGCACGCTGTATTTGATGGCCACGTAGCGGGAATTCTCCTCGCGATAGATTTCCGAAGCGCCATCGCTGACCTCAATCCTGGCCAACTGTGCAAGGGCCACGCGCTCGCCCGTGGGCGACACGATGCGAATATTCTCGATGGCCTGCTCGGTGTCGCGAAAGGGCCGCTGGTAACGCACCACCAGATCGTAACGCTGCTCACCCTGCAACACCTGGGTCACGGCTTTGCCGCCTACCGCGGTTTCCACGGCGTCCTGGAGATCCGCGACGTTTATGCCGTGGCGGGCCGCGGCCGGGCGGTCCATCACAATATTCAAATTGGGTTGACCCAGCACACGGAACAACCCCAAATCTTCGACCCCGGGAACCTTCCGCAGTACGCCGACAATCTCGTCGCCCTTTTCCTCCAATAAGCGCAGATCGTCGCCGTACAGCTTCACCGCCAGTTCGCCCTTGACGCCGCTAACCGCTTCCTCCATGTTGTCGGAAATGGGCTGGGAAAAGTTCCACAAGACGCCGGGAATTTTTTCCATTTCGCGGTCCATGGCCGCGATGAGTTCGTCTTTTTCTTCGTGAAACACGGGACGCCAATCCTTTTTTAGCTTGAGATCGACGAAATACTCGGTATTAAAAAATCCCGTGGGATCGGTTCCGTCATCAGGGCGCCCGACTTGCGAGACGACCTGCTTGACCTCGGGAAACTGAGCCAGGATCACGCGCGCCTGATTCATCACCCGTGTCCCCTCGGTGGGGCCGGTGCT
>DATFYV010000201.1:0-7243 GCA_035314845.1 Candidatus Acidiferrum sp. | reverse complement strand
TTTCTTGGTGGCCGGCGCGATATATCTCGCCAGCGGGGCGTTATTCAAGACGATAGAGACCGTGGCCGGCGAAAAGCCGCTGGCCGTGGCCACGTGACGCATAGTCACCGCGGACGTTTTGCTGCTCTGACGCTTCAAGGGCTGCTCCCCCGTGGGCATCATCATCCTTCCTCGCCAATAGGGATTGCAAGGCCAGGGATCGCCAGGCCGCGTAGCCCGGATGCCGCCGGTGCGGGCGAACCTTCCGCGATTGGTTCGAGACCCATAAGGGATGGCTTAGTCTTCCGGAGGCAGTTCAAAAGACAGCGGATTTCGGAACCCGTTGGTCTTCCAGACGCCAAACGCAATTCCCGCCGCCATCCAGATCGAACCCACGATAATGGCTGGCTTGCTCAAATTGAGCCACAGCCCAAGACAGATCAGGAATCCGAGCACCGGGGGTATTAGGAAGCCAAGTCTCTTTTGCTCGGAGCGCACAAAGTAACGGAGGAAGGCGGCGACATTCACTCCCATAAAAGCGATCAGCGCGCCGAAGTTGAGCATTTCCGCGCCAAGGCCGTAAGCCTCTCCGCCGTTCAGTATTTTTACGAAGGTGGACCAGGACAGCCCGCTGGTGCCAAGAGAATAGGTTCTATATCCGGCGACGATTTCGAGAACGAAGGCTCCCACCAGCGCCACGGCACCAACGACAAAAACATTGTTTCGCGGGACGCGGTGCTTCTCATCCACGGCGCCGAAAAACGCTTTCGGCAGCGCATTGCTGCGGCCCATTCCGTACAACAAACGTGCGGCCCCGATTTGCGCGCCCAGGCCGGAGCCAAAGTTAGCGAGCAGCAAGGTGAAACCCACAACCGGAAAGAGTGGAGCCCAAGAGCGCCCGGCTACATACGAATACGCCGTGTTTATATCCGGAAAAGGTTCGGAGGCCGGCCACATCAGTTGGGCGACATACACTTCCACCGCGGAGAGCACGCCAATGACCACGCAGGTCAGCACCGTAGCGTACAGAATATTGCGGCGCGGATTCTCGGCTTCCTCGGAAAGCGTGGAAATGCCGTCGAAGCCGATATACGTCAGCACCGCAATCGACGTGCAGCCGAAAAGCCCGGAAGCCGTAAACGTCGCGGGGTCGTAGAATGGCCGCGTGAAATAAGCGGCGTCGTGATGGGTGCCAAAAATATACCGCGCGGCAGCCACAAAAATCGCCACCACCACCATGCCCATCAGCACGGCCATCCCCGCATTAATCCGCGAGGACGTCTTGATGCCGCGAATATTCAGTAGCGTAAATACCACCGCAAAAAAGATCTTCCAAATCCACGGCGCCACGCCGGGTGCAAATTGCGCCGCCTGGCCCGCGCACCACACCGTGCAGATCAGCGGATTGAGCATGTAGTCCATCACCATGCTCCAGCCGGTGATGAATCCCACGGTGGGATTTACTTCTTGCGCCACATAGGTGAACGCCGAACCCGCGCTGGGATACGCTCGCGCCATGCGCCCATAACTGATGCCCGTGAATAGCATGGCCACCATGGCGATCAGGATGGCGGTAACCACGTGCCCGCGACCGCGGTCGCTCAATACTCCGAAAACCGACATGGGCGCGACCGGTTGAATCACGATCACACCGTAAAGAATGAGGTCGAAGAGCGTCAGGCTTCGCCGCAGGCGCGGCGCGCTAACTGCGTTGCCGGTATCGCTCAAGCGCGCCCTCCGCTCGTCCGCGCCAGCACAGAGTTATTGCGAGTCTTGGCCGGGCTGACCGCTTTTGCCTGCTGCGCGCCCGCGTCTCCAAGGACCACCGAGCGAGTCAAGTTTTTAGGCGAATCTGGATTCAGCCCCTTGCGCAATCCCACCGCGGTACCCAGCAGATGCGCAGGTATCGCGGCGACGGCAAAGCGCGCAAATTCCGGCCCGTCCATATTCAACTCGACCAGTAGATCGCTCGCCGCGCGAAGCTCCGGCGTGGCGCGGTTCGTCACCACCAGATTCACAGCTCCCAACGTCTTCAATTCGCGCACCAGTAAAATTTCTTCTTGCGCCGCGGCGTCGGAAATGAAAAAGGTAATCAGCGTCGCGGGTCCGGCAATCGAGCGGGGCCCATGGCGAAATTCCAGAGTGTGATAGGCCTGCGCATACGAAGCGGACATCTCCGTAACCTTTAGCGCGGCCTCCTGCGCCAGCCAGTGGTGCGCGCCCTGCCCCAAAAAAACAAAATCGGCAAATTTCCGTTGCGCGGCAAATTTACGGATTTTATCCGCATGAGCGTCTAGCCACGGCTGCGCGGCCCGCGGAAGGTCGTCGAGCGCCGCAGCTAATGCCGTATCGCCTCGCAATTGCGCGCCGAGTTTTTGAAAGCTCAAGAGTATGGCGGTAAACGAGCGCGTCATCACCGTGCTCTTTTCGTCCGCCCACGGCAGCGTAACGGTGTGCGTGCACAACGCTTCAAAGCGCGACGCGGTCTTGCACGTCACGCCGAGCGTCCGCAGCTCCTTGTGGGGCTGCAGCAGTTCCGCGGCGCGCAGCGCCTCGGTGGTCTCCCCTGACCGCGACACAAAAACCACCTGCTTGGCTCCGCTGCTGCGCAAAGTCTCTTCCGGCGCGAACAGCAACTCCGATGCCGGCACCGCCGTGCAGTGAATGGAAAAATTGCGCGACCAGATGGCGCTCACCAGTTGCGAGAGGTAGTAGCTGGATCCGCAAGCCACAAACAGCCAGGGTTCGTCACCCGTGAATTCGTTCGCCAGGCGGGCCGTCACGCCCTCCGCTGTAAGCCGCGCAAATGTCTCCGACCAGGCCGCCGGCTGCGAAAGAATTTCTTGCAGCGTGTGCACTCCGGGTGAGCTCTCCGCCGAGGCGCTGCGAGGCCTTCGAACGGTCGGCTTCCCCTTGGATTTGAGATCGATCTTACGTCTGGGCTTCGTCACATTCCTCTCCGTCACCGGCGTCTCCGTGAGGCTTCATCGCGGCGCCACGCGCGCCACCGCCTGCACTGCGATTCTCATATCGCTGAATTGCGCCTATTGAATCGTTTTAATGCTCCATATCTTGCGGCAAAGCGCCACTCTTCGCAAGCCTCATTTTGCCGCTACGCGTGCCAAACTTCCTGGTGAAAAATTTCCTGCAGGTCGCGAACTTCGCTAGTACTTCCAGAAATTCCTGACCTTTAGGACAGTTGTGCATAATCCGCACCCAGCTCCGTTTATGGCGCAACTTGCCAACCCCTTGCGTAGTCTAAGTATGTAGGCGCCCAGCCTGCTGTGTCACTTGGGAACCACATGGGCGGACTAACCCGCATCGCCGGACGGCAATCCAGCGCAACCAACATTGCGCTCACCAATATTTCCGTGTTTTTGCTGCTCCTGCTCGCCGCCTATTCTTCGCGGCGCATCCTGATTACTCCGGACGCCGTACTCCAGGGCTACCTGCAGGCGGTTACCGGTCTCATCGCCTTTATTTTTGCCGCCGTCGCCCTGGTTCGTTTTCAAGGCACGCAAGACCGCATCTCGCTGATTCTCGGCTCCGGATTCCTGCTATCCGGCACGGTGCTGATGGCCTCCAGCGTTTTGTTCTTTCAACTCTCCAACGGCGCGGGAGTTCCCTTCCGCTGGGCGCCTCTCGCGTGGTGGGCCAGCCGCATGGTCTTGGCCCTGCTGCTGGTAGTGGCCCTGCTCGTGGAGCATTTCCTGCCGCGCTCCCGGCATCCGCGCCTGGAAATCTCCGGCGCGCTGCTAACGGTGATCGGCATGACGTACTTGATCACCGCGGCGCTGCGCCGTATGCCCGCGGAGGTCTCGCCGCATCCCGGAGCATTTTTTCCCAGTCCCCAGCAACTGTTGCCGGCGGCGCTGTTCATTGCGGCCTTGATCTGGTTTCGCCGCAGACTATCCGCGGAGCACACCGCGTTCGACAATGCCATCTACTCCGCGGCGTGGATGAACGTTGCCGCGCAACTGGCGGCCAGCCAATCAGAGCGTTTGCTGGATGCTCCTTTTGTGCTGGCGCAGGCCTTCACGGTGATGAGCTACACCATCGCCCTGGGCGGCGCACTGCTGGACAACGCGCGGCTTTTCGAACAGGTGCGCCATCTCGCGGTGAGCGATCCCTTAACCGGGCTGGCCAATTACCGTCGTCTTCTCGATGTGCTGGAAAACGAGACCGAGCGCACCAATCGCAACAATCGCCCCTTCGCCGTGCTGCTTCTGGACCTCGATGGCCTGAAGCGCATCAACGATACCTATGGGCACCTCGTCGGCAGCCGCGCCATTACCCGCCTGGCCGAAATTCTCCGCATCCATTGCCGCGCCGTGGATACCGCCGCGCGCTATGGCGGCGACGAATTCGCGCTGGTGCTGCCCGAAACCGAGGAGGCCGACGCGCGGCAGGTGGCGCAGCGCATTCACGCGGTGCTTGCGGAAGACCTCGAACAGCCTCCGTTGTCGGCCAGTATCGGCATTTCCATTTATCGCGGCGACGGAGAGCGCATCGAGAAACTACTCTCTGAGGCGGACAAGAATTTGTATGCGGAAAAAGCGCGGCACATAAAAAAACTGGCTGCCAGCGCTACGCCGCCGCGCCGCCGCACCCCAAAAACATAAGTCAACCGTGGCCGAGCGCGTGTAGGCGCGCTTGTGTAGGGGCCGGACTTCAGTCCGGCCCCTGCAGCCAAAGCACCACGGCCGTGTCCCATCCTCAGTAAACCGCCCGCCTCTGCACAGTTTCTTTTGAAGCCAACGAAAATCGCGGCTCTGCGTCCCCATTTCCCAAAACCTGCCCCGCAACGTATTCCCCCATCGCCGGCCCATGCTTGAATCCGTGTCCGGAGCCTCCGCCAACGAACCACACGTTCTCTAATGTCGGATGGCGGTCCACCAGGAAATCGCCGCTGGAAGTATTTTCATACTGGCAGACGCGGCTCTCGGTAATGGCAGCCTCGCGCAGCGCGGGAAAACGGTGCGCCACATAGCGGCGAGCTTGCTCCGCGGCTTGCGGCGTGGCCAAGCGCGATTGCGTATCGGGATCGACGCCTTCGCCGTGCCGATCGAAAGCGATTTTCAGCCCCCGCGATTCCAGGTCCGGCATGCCGTATACCTGATCGTCCTGGAATAACCACGTCGGCAGCGCGGGCGGAGCGAAGCGCGAATCCCCTGGCGGCGTAGCAAAGAAAAAAACTTCCTGCCGCGTGGGAAAAATACGCGCACCGAGAATCTGTGGAAAAAGTTTGCCAAGCCACGCGCCGCACGCAAAAACAAATTTCTCCGCCGAAATTATTTCGTTCGCGCTAGTTCGGATCTCGCGTGGATGGCCGGATTCGCCCGGCGCCGCAACCTGCGCCAGACGATACTCCGCGCCGCGCCCTACGGCGTCGGCCACCACGGCGGCGACCGCCCTCCGAGCCATCAGCACGCCGCTGCCAGGCTCGAAAATCGCGAACTCCACACCTTCACAATTGATCTGCGGGTAGCGCTGCGCGAGCTCGGCTTGCTGCACGACGCGATGCGAAACACCGCAACGCTGCAGCGTTTCCAACGTTTGTTTTTCTCTCTCGCCCTTTCCCGCGAGCCACAGCACACCCGTCTCATGAAAGAGCGGCTGCTGTGTGGCCGCGAACAGCTCTTTCCATTGCACCAGGGAGCGCTGCGACCAACGCGTGTACAGTTCGTCGGCGCCGTAGCCCATGCGGATAATTCGCGATTCCCCGCCGGAACTGGCCCGCGTATGCGCCGGGCCGTAGGCATCGAGCAGCAGAACCCGCTGGCCGCGATGCGTCAGGTGCCACGCGGTCCAGGCGCCGAAAACGCCGGCGCCGATCACCGCCACGTCGTATGTTTTTGCGGCGCTCACCTGGCTTTGTTCATTTCCTGAAATTCGCCCTCCAACGTTTTCGCCCAGTGCGCCAAACCGTTCAACGAATCCGTATGCGTGGGATCGAGATGTAAAGGCGTGACCGAGACGTGTCCCGCAAAAATCGCGGCGTAATCGGTGTCCGGTTCCACATCTTTGTCGATTTTCTGCTCAAACAGCCAGAAGTAACTGCGCCCGCGCGGGTCTTTGCCTTCGCTCAACTGGTTGCGCGTGATTTTTTTCGATTGCCGCGTCAGACGCACACCGCCGGTCCACGCCGCCGGCACATTAATGCTGAGCAAAACCTGATCCGGCAATCCGTGTTTGAGGATGAGCTCCGCCGCGCTGCGCGCGATACGCGCGGCTGCCTCAAAGTTCGCACCTTGCGCTTTGGAACACAGCGACATGGCCAGCGACGGAATATGGTCCAGCGCCGATTCGCGCGCCGCCCCCACGGTTCCCGAGTAATAGATATTTTCCCCCAAATTGGCCCCGGCATTGATGCCCGAAATCACCAAATCCGGCCGCTCCGGCAGCAGTTTGTGCAGCGCCACGATCACGCAATCCGCCGGCGTGCCGTCGATGGCCCATTGCCGTTCGGCGATTTTGTTGCACACGATGGGTCGCCGCAGCGTCAGCGATTGCGCCGCGCCGCTCTGCTCGCTGCTCGGCGCCACGATGCTAACGGTGGCTACGTCTTGAAAAATCGCCGCCAGTGCCAGCAGTCCGGGAGCCTGGTAGCCATCGTCGTTCGTCAGGAGAATGTGGGTCATAAGAGGTGCTAAGTATTATACCTATGGCCGCACGGCGCGGCATTGCACCAACGACGCGCACAAAAGTGCACGATAGGCTTGCGTCGATTCCTTCATTACGATTTACTCCTGCAGGAGGCACGCAGCATGGCTGATCTTCCCGGATACCGGCGGCCCGCCCCAGGCACACAGCCGCCACACTTGCATCCGCCGTACGTTTCCTCCGTGAAGCGCGCGCCTTCGCAACCGTTGATTCATCTGCCGCATACCCTCTCCGAAGTAACCGGCCCCGTCTTCGACGCGTCCGTTGTGGATGTGAAGGCCTGCGACCTTACCCGTCAACACTCCGGCGAACCGTTGGGCGAGCGCATCGTCGTCAGCGGCCGCGTGCTGGACGAAGATGGCCGGCCCGTTCCGCATACTCTCGTCGAAGTGTGGCAAGCCAACGCCGCCGGCCGCTATCGTCACAAGATGGACCAGCACGATGCACCGCTCGACCTCAGCTTCACCGGCTGCGGGCATACCCTCAGCGACGCCGCTGGTCACTACCGCTTCGTCACCATTCGCCCCGGAGCATATCCCTGGAAGAATCATTACAACGCTTGGCGACCGGCGCACATTCATGTTTCGGTTTTTGGGCCGGC
>DATFYV010000200.1:0-5858 GCA_035314845.1 Candidatus Acidiferrum sp. | reverse complement strand
GGAAATTCGCAGGGGATCGCACGGACTTCGACGATCCCTTGCTGACCAATGTGACGCTGCAACCGGTAAATTACCCGCGTCCCAAGGCACAGTAAGTTATTTGGTATCCGCGAAGGCGACATACACTCCCAGGCCGATCATTCCCACGCCGGAAGCGACGCGTTGCCGCCGCCGGAAGCGCACACTGTTTCTTAATTTTGCTTCGAGCGGCGCGGCCAGCAGCACCACCAGCAAATCGGCGGCAGTGTTCAACGCGACGGAAGTAATCCCCAATAAAATAAATTGCAGAAAAATGTGCCCCCGTTCCGGAACGATGAATTGCGGAATGAAGGACAAGAAGAACAGCGCGGTTTTAGGATTCAAAACCTCGGTGAGAATTCCCTGGCGGAAGGCTCCGGAACGCGGCGCGGCGGTAGCGGTGGGCATTTCCGCGTTGCGGCTGCGAATCATGCGCACACCCATCCACACCAGATAGGCTGCGCCGGCATATTTGACGGTGTGAAACGCCACCGCGGAAGCGGCGAGGATGGCGGAAATTCCCAGCGCCGCAGCCACAACGTGAAAGAGCCCGCCCACAAAGGTTCCCAGGGAAGAGTGGACTCCTTCGCGGCGGCCGCCGGCCAGGCTGCGGGCCAGCACATAGAATATACCGGGTCCGGGAGTGATGGCCAACAGTACCGCGGCCGTAAAAAACAACAGAAATCGATGGGCTTCCAGCATAAAGGCATTCTAACGGCGCGGAGCATGGCCGGCAACGTTTTGGGGCGTGGGCAACAAACCTGTACCAAAGGCTAGGAACGTATACGGCACGGTGGCGGAGCTTTCTGAGGTCAATTGGCCGGGGGTCTGCGAAAATATGACTTCGTAGAACCAGCTTGCACCATTTCGGGAGCCTCTAGGTACATGGCCGATACTTCCAGCTCTGGCGATTCTTCATCGTCCAAATCGCTGATGTGGATGATGGTGGCGCTGACGGCCGGGCTGGGCGTCATGCTCGGCGGTGGCTTATTCATCGCCAATACCTTGCTGCACAGCATGACTTTGGCGGTGGCCACGGGCAACAAGAATACCGTGCGCACGCCGATCGGAAGTTTTCGCCTGCAAAAACAAGATCAGATTGGTCCCGGCCTGCCGGTCTACCCGCGTGCCTCGATGCAAATGCCGGGATCGGATTCCGCCGGGCAAATCATTCAGGACGCGCAGGACGGCATCACTGCGGTGACCTATTACTCCGCGGATGACCGCGACGCCATCGATAACTGGTACGCGCAGCATCTCAGCACTGAATTCTCCCGCCACGACGCCAGCGAACGGCCGCTGCCGGAAGCGTTTCGGGCCGTGCGCGTTACGGACGGCGACATCACCTTCCTGGCCGCGCGCGGCAACAACATTCGTGCTCTGACGCTGTCGCAAGAGGCGAATGGTACGCGGATTTGCCTGATGCAAATCCATGCCAAGAGCAGCGAAGCAACCCCCGATTCCTCCAGCGCGCCACCAGCCACAACCCCGTAGTTTCAGCCTTCTGCAAAACTGCCGTGTCGCAACTCGGACATCGCAACATGGTTGCCATCCCTGCGTGACACGCCCTGCGCGAGCAGTGGGCCCTAATCTGTACCTCTGACCAGTAGAGTGTTGCGAACAACTTTCCCTATGCTCGCTGCACCCGGTCCGCAGTAGTCGAAAAAAAAATCAAACTGATGCACACGGGTTTGGCGGCAACGTTGTTGCTTTCACCTCTCCGGTGTCCAGTTGACGCAGTTGCTGTGAAGGGAGACGCCGTGAAACGTATCGCTATAGGTCTGCCTGTAAGTATGGCGCTTCTTCTGCTGGCCGGCTGTTCGGGTCTGACGAGTTCGGAATGGGCTCCCCAGCATGCGGTAGTGACGGTCACGCCTTCTGTTGCCACGCTGCGCGGCAACACCTCACAAGCGTTCAGCGCCACGGCCAACGGTTCGCCCGCGTTTAATTGGTCCGTGAACGGCGTCGCGGGAGGCAACGCCGCGTTCGGCACGATCTCCGCAACCGGCCAATACACGGCGCCGGAATTTCCCCCGGCGCAAAATTCCGTAACCGTCACGGCTGCGGAAACCACGGACAGCAGCAAATCCGCCAGCGCCACGCTTACCTTGCAAAATCCCACCCCGCAAGTCACCGGCATCTCGCCCACCTCAATTTCCGTGGGCGCGTTCACCATCACCGTGAATGGCGCACATTTTGCCACCGGCGCGACGATTAACTTTAACGGCGCAGCGCTCAACACCACGCGCGTTTCCTCCACTCAATTGACGGCCACTGGCTCCGCGAGCAGCAGCGAGGTTGGCAACGCCTCTATCACCGTCAGCAATCCGACTCCCGGCGCCATCGCTTCAGGCGCGCTGACGGCGCAAGTAACGGCAGCCTCTCCCGTCGCCCTACAAGTGGCGCCCACCAGCGCCACGGTCCACGCCGGCAGCCCGCAAACGTTCGGCGCTGCAGTTACCGGCAGCAGCAATCAAGGCGTGGTTTGGAGCGTGAACAATCAGGGCGGGGGAAACGCCGTCATTGGCTATATCACCTCGCAGGGGAATTATCTGGCGCCCGCGAGCGTTCCAAATCCCAACACCATTACCATCACCGCGACCAGCGCGGCCGATCCTACAAAGAGTTCTTCCGCCACGGTCACGCTGGTGAATCCTATACCGGTGGTGGCTTCCGTGAGTCCAGCGAACCTGGGAGTCGGAGCGTTCACCATCACCGTGAGCGGCATGGGTTTCGTGGCTGGCTCGGTGGTCAATTTCGGCGGTCAGGCGCTGACCACCACGTATCTTTCTGGCGGCGAACTCACCGCCAGCGGAACTGCCACCGCATCGCAGGTAGGCAGCGTGGCGGTGACGGTGCAGAATCCCGATCCCGGCGGTTCCACTTCCAGCGCGATCAGCGCGCAGGTGGTCAACGCCGGAAGCACGTTGAGCGCCGCCGCGGCCGATCGCTTCATCGAACAATCCACCTTTGGACCGACGCCGGAGATGGTCAATCAGGTGCAGCAGACGGGTTTCGACACATTCCTGCAGAGCCAATTCGCCGCGCCGGCCTCGACATACCCAACGCCGGCGCCCACGGACATGGGTCTGGGCAACGTGCAGAACACTTTCTTCCGCAACGCAGTCAATGATCCCGACCAGCTGCGGCAACGCGTGGCGTTTGCGCTCAACGAATTGTGGGTGGTGGGCGAAAACAAGGTCAGCGATCCGACCGGCTATTCCAATTACATGACGGTGCTGACCAACGACGGCCTGGGCAACTATTACAACGTCATGAAGGACGTGACGCTGACGCCCGCCATGGGGCACTGGCTGGATATGGTGGATAACGTGGCGCCCGCCGCAGGCCAGCATGCCAATGAAAATTACGCGCGCGAACTCATGCAGCTTTTCACCCTGGGCCTGAACCAGCTAAATCAAGACGGGACATCGATGCTCGACGGCACCGGAATGCCGATTCCCACGTACACGCAAAACGACGTCATGGCGCTGGGGCGGTCTTTGACCGGCTGGACCTATCCGGTAATGCCAGGAGCCACGCCTATGAAACACAATCCGTCGTATTACGGCGGGAACATGGTGGTGGGCGCAGAGTCAAACCATGACAGCGGCGCGAAGACGTTCCTGGGACAATCCGTTCCGGCTGGGCAGTCCGCGGAGCAGGAACTCGACACGGTGCTGATGATTATTTTCAATCATCCCAACCTGCCGCCGTTCATGGCGACACAGTTGATTGAAAAACTGGTGACCAGCAATCCAAGCCCGGCCTACGTACAACGCGTGGCGCAAGCTTTCAGCAGCGGACAATTCAATTCCTATGGCACGGGCAAGCGCGGTGACATGCAAGCCACCGTGGCGGCTATTCTGCTCGATCCGGAAGCGCGGCGGGGCGATTCGCCCGCCACGACAGTGGCCGGTGACGGCAAACTCCGCGAGCCAATCGTGATGGAAGTGGCCATCGCGCGGGCGTTCCATGCAACGACGGACGGAACCGGTTTTGAATACTTTGGGAGCACCATGTCGCAGGATATTTTCAACTCCGGCAGCGTGTTCAATTTCTTTCCGCCGCAATCCCTGATTCCCCAAACCACTCTGAATGGTCCGGAATTTGCCATCTTTAACACCAACACCAGCCTGGCGCGCGTCAACTTCGTCAACTCCATCGTTTACGGACAAATCAGCGGCGGGACCAAACTGGATTTCACGCCGGTGATGAATGCCGGGACGACGGACCAAATGGTGGCTTGGCTAAACACCTTGTTCCTGCACGGCACGATGTCCGGCGACATGCAAACGGGTATCGGCGGAGCGCTCAGCGCGGTGGCTGCCACCGATACCAAGAATCAGGCCAGGACAGCGATTTATTTAGTGACTTCCTCATCGCAATACCAGGTGCAGCGCTAAGTCAAGAGAATCGGATACGGCGCTCACGGGCGCCCGGGAGATAAAAATGACGCCTCACACACGAAGAGACTTCCTGCGCCTGGCCTGCTGCTCGGCGGCTACCGCGAGCATTGTCGGTGGCCTCAGCAAATTTGGCCTGGTGAGCGCGCTGGCCGGCGGGACAGACTACAAAGCGCTGGTGTGCATTTTTTATTTCGGGGGCAACGATTCCAATAATTTCATCATGCCCATCGACACCGCGGGCTACGCCAACTACCAGACGGTGCGCGCCAACCTGGCGATTCCGCAAGGCTCGATCTTGCCGCTGCAGATGGGCTCCAGCGCCAACTTCGGCCTGCATCCCAATCTTCCCGAGTTGCAGCAGCTCTTCAACAACCAGAAGGCGCTGGCGGTGCTGGCGAATGTGGGCACCCTGGTGCAACCCACCACACGGGCGCAATACCAGAAGTATCAAAATTTGCCGCAGAATTTATTTTCGCATTCCGACCAGCAGGACCAGTGGCAGACCACGCAGCTTTCCGGACTGCCCAATTCCGGATGGGCGGGCAAAGTCGCGGATAAACTGAATCCCACGTTTAACGCCGGCGCGACGTTTCCGCCAATTCTCTCAGTGGCCGGCAGCCCAATTTTCTGCACCGGCGACGTGACCCGTCCGTTCTCCATGAGTGCGGGCAGCACTCCTGGTGTGCAAGGCTTCGACAGTTCCGCAGCGGGCCAAGCGCGTCTGCAGGCGCTGCAACAGTTGCTGACCTTCGACACCGGCCTTTCCCTGGTGCAGGCCGCCAGCAGCGTTACTGGGCAGGCTATTCAAGAAGGCGTGGTGCTGGCACAAGCGCTAAAGAATATTCCACCTATCCAAACCGTGTTCCCGACAAAAAATGGTCTCGCGTCACAGTTGAAGCAAGTGGCACAGGTCATCGCCGCGCGCGGCGCGCTGGGCGTCAATCGGCAGATTTTCTTTTGTTCGCAAGGCGGCTTCGATACGCACAGCGATCAACTGCCGACGCAGACGGCCCTATTCTCGCAGGTCAGCCCGGCGATCGCGGCGTTCTATCAGGCGACGCAGGAACTGGGGGTGGCCAACAACGTGACCACGTTTACGCTTTCTGAATTTGCGCGCACCTTCCAGCCGGGCTCCAACGGGGGCACGGACCATGCCTGGGGCGGGCACCAAATCATTGTGGGCGGGGCAGTGCAGGGCAACCAGATGTACGGCACGTGGCCCACGCTCACACCCGGCGGACCGGACGATACCGGGAGCAACGGGCGCTGGATTCCAACCACTTCGGTGGATCAATACGCAGCGACGCTGGCGACATGGTTCGGCGTGGCGGCTTCGGACTTGCCGAGCATCTTCCCCAATTTGGCGAACTTCCAAACCAGCAACCTGGGGTTTCTGGGATAAGGACGGAAGGGATCGCGCAAACACGATCG
>DATFYV010000199.1:0-4862 GCA_035314845.1 Candidatus Acidiferrum sp. | reverse complement strand
GGTGGGCATCGCCACCGTGTTTATGGCCGGCATCGTGCTGGTCAGCGGCCGCGCGCTCGTCATTGGCATCCTGGCGCTCATCGAAAAGTGCCGCCCCGACCACCATATCCTTTCCGATCCGCCGCCCACCGTCAGCGTGCTCATTCCCGCGCACGACGAAGAAAGCGTTATCGTGCAAACGGTGAATTCCGTGCTGGCTTCGGATTTTGCGGAGCTGCACGTCATCGTCATCGACGATGGTTCCACCGATAAGACCGGCGACCTCCTCGATGAACATTTCGGGCGCGAGCCGCGCGTGCACATCATTCACCAGGTGAATCGCGGCAAGCCCGCCGCGCTAAGCGCCGGCATCGCCAGCGCGGACAGCGAAATTGTGGTCACCATCGACGCCGACACGGAAATCGAGCCGGACGCCATCAGCAAGCTGGTGCGTCATTTTTCCGATCCGCGAGTGGGCGCGGTGGCCGGCAACGTCAAGGTTGGCAACCGTTCGCGCTGGCTCACGCGCTGGCAAGCCCTTGAATACATCACTAGCCAGAACATGGAGAAGCGCGCCTTCGATTTGCTGAATTGCATAACCGTGGTGCCCGGCGCGCTCGGCGCCTGGCGCAGAAAGGCAGTGGAAGCCGCGGGCGGCATCACCGCGGACACCGTGGCCGAAGACGCCGACCTGACCATCGCCATCCGCCGCCTCGGCTGGCGCATTAGCTACGATGAAGAAGCCATCGCCTGGACCGAAGCTCCCGAAACGCCTGGCGTGCTGATTCGCCAGCGCTTCCGCTGGACCTTCGGCACCCTGCAATCGTTCTGGAAGCACAAAGACACGCTGTTCCGCCCAAAATATGGAACGCTGGGCTGGGTGGCGCTCCCGAACATTTTTCTCTTTCAGGTTTTGCTTCCGCTGATTTCTCCCATCATCGATCTGTTGTTCCTCGGCGCGGTCGTCCTCTGGGCTCTGGAAAAATGGCATTTCCCGTACATTCCGCAGATACATTCATCCACGGGCGACCTGCTGCGCTCCGTTTTGTTCTTCATCGGGTTTTTGTTGATCGACGTGCTGACCTGCGTGATCGCCTTCGCCCTGGAACGCGATGAAGACTGGACCCTGCTCGTGCCCGTGCTCTTGCAGCGCTTCTACTATCGCCAACTCATGTATGTGGTGCTGTTCCGCTCCGTGAAGGAAGCGGTGAGCGGCCGCCCGGTTGGCTGGCACGGCGTGGGCACGGAAACGCCGGTGCCGCAGCGGCAGCGGACCGCGCCCGCGGAGTCGTGAGCATTTCGGTGAGCGTTGTGCTTGCTGCACTCAGCGCCGGCGTTTGGGTGTATCTGTTTTTCTTTCGCGGTACGTTCTGTCGTCTCACAGATTTCGACGACGATCGCCGCGCCATTTCCCCAGAGCAAAAATTCCCACGCGTCTGCGCCATCGTCCCGGCGCGCAACGAAGCGCCCACCGTCGCCGCAACGGTAATCTCGCTTCTGCAACAGGATTACCCCGGAGCGTTTTCTGTCGCGGTCGTCGATGACCACAGCGAGGACGGCACCGCGCAGGTTGCCAGGGCAGCCGCCGCGCAACATACAAGCGCCAGCGGTAACGTCAACCGCTTCGCCTGCTATTCCGCCGAACCTCTGCAGACCGGCTGGACCGGCAAGGTCTGGGCCCTAAACGAAGGCGTCCGCTGCGTTTCCGCCGAAACCGGACAACACAGCGAACCAATCGAATTTTTCTGGTTCACCGACGCCGACATTCAGCACTCACCCGATACGCTGCGCCGCCTAGTCTCCCGCGCCGAAACCGATCGTCTCGATCTGGCGTCCCTGATGGTCCTGCTGCGCGCCCGCACCCTGCCCGAAAAATTGCTGATCCCCGCGTTCGTTTATTTTTTCTTGCAGCTCTACCCGCCGCGCTGGATTGCCAATCCCAACTCGCGCACCGCCGGAGCCGCAGGCGGCTGCCTCCTGATTCGCAGTAGTGCCTTGCAGCGCATCGGCGGCCTGGCCGCGATTCGCGACGCCCTCATCGATGACTGCACTCTGGCTCGCGCGGTAAAAAGCGCCGGCGGCCGCCTCTGGATGGGCGTAACACGCTCCAGCGCCAGCCTGCGCGATTACCGCAGCTTCGCCGAAATTCGCGACATGATCGCGCGCACCGCGTTCACGCAACTCCGCTATTCTGCTGCGCTGCTATTGCTCACGATTGTTGCGCTGTTTCTGACCTACATCGCACCTGTGGCGTTACTCTTCGCGGGCACGCCCGTCTCACGCATACTCGGCATACTTTCCTGCGTCTTGATGGCCGCGTCGTTTCTCCCCACCATTCGCTACTATCGTTTGTCCCCCGGATGGGTGCTGCTACTGCCACTGGCGGCCGTATTTTACGCGCAGGCTACGCTAATGAGCGCCCTCCGTTTCTGGCTCGGCCACGGCGGCCAGTGGAAGGGCCGGGTGCAAGCGCCTTCCTCGTCGTAGCCGTTTTCCTAGCCACCACCGAAAGGCGAAGCCGGTGGCGGGTCAGTTTCCGATTTGCGCGTTCATCAGGAGTTGCGAGAAATTTATTGCGAGGAATGTATTACAATCCCCGCCAAAGGGAGGTCCACTGTCATGCGCCAATTTCTGGTCACGATCACGCTGGTTCTTGCTGTGGTGTTCTCGGCGCTCGCGCAAACTACCGCGCCACCCGACTTCTCCGGTACTTGGGTTCTCAACGCCGCAAAAGGCACCATTCCGAAAGACAGCACAATCAAATCCCAAACAATCGTCATTGATAACAAGAAGTCGGCTATTGTTTTCCACTACAAAACAGACGGCAAGAAATTAACGGAGACCTACACGCCAGATGGGAAGAAGCACGTCTCGCTGAACATGTCGTCAGGCCAACTGACTTCGAGCGCGAGTTGGCGCGACTCGGTGCTGGTCATCGAATCCACGCTAGATATAAAAGTCCCGAACGCCACGGTTGTCGTCACGGGCCTTAAGCCTGTCATCGATACGTGGACACTGGCGGCTGACGGTCGAACTCTCACCCACGAGGCAAACGACCACAAAGAGATTTACGTCTACGAGAAGCAATAGGCGTGGCGGTGCCAACCTTCGATCTTTAATCTCTCCAGCTTCAACTTGTGCGGGCTGTCTGCCCTGTGCCTGATAAGTTGTAGGAAATTGTCCACTTTACAAAGCCTAGCAGCAAAAACTGTGGTCTTGTGCATCGAAGTTTGTTATTCTTCGCGAAGGTACAGGGCTGTATCCCGCAGTCAAGGGAACGGCACCGGAGGCCAGCATGAGCGTTCTTCCCCACGCGGGCAGCGGCAAGATCACCGTGCCCGATTTGTTGCAGCGCAAATCTCCCGGCACGAATTCCGCAAAACAGAAAATCACTTGCCTCACCGCTTACGATTACCCTACCGCGCGCCTGCTCGATGAAGCGGGCGTGGACGTGCTGCTGGTGGGCGATTCGCTGGGCATGGTGGTGCTGGGCCATGAAAGCACGCTGCCGGTCACCATTGAAGACATGCTGCATCATGCCGCAGCCGTCCGCCGCGGGACGAAGCGCGCGCTGGTGGTCGCCGATATGCCCTACGGCAGCTATCACACCGACACCGCGGAATCGCTGCGCAACGCCGTGCGCTTCGTGAAGGAAGCGGGCATGGAGGCCGTGAAGATCGAAGGCGGCGAGCGGCGCCTGGAGCTGATCGTGCGCCTTACTGAAGCGGAAATTCCCGTGATGGGCCACGTGGGCCTGACGCCGCAATCGGTGAACGCCATGGGCGGCTATCGCGTGCAAGGCAAAACCGTGGACGCCGCGGAGCAGTTGCTGCGCGATGCGCGCGCCGTGGAAGCCGCGGGTGCGTTCGCCGTGGTGCTGGAAGCGGTGCCCCGGGAGCTGGCCGCGCAAATCACCCGCGAACTGCGCATTCCCACCATCGGCATCGGCGCCGGACCCGATTGCGACGGACAAATCCTGGTCATTCATGACATGCTCGGCCTGAATTTTGGCCACACCGCGAAATTCACGCGCCAATACGCCAACCTGGGCGAAATTATTTCCGGCGCGGTGCGCGAATATTGCAAAGATGTGCGCGAAGGATCGTTCCCATCCGACGCAGAGTCTTACCATTCGGGCCTAACCGTTGTGCAGCGCAAGACCGTCCCCGTCGCCGACTAATTTCAAGCGAGGTACCGCCGAACCGCCATGTCTCCGGACGAGATTCGCGTACTGTACGATTACAACGCGTGGGCCAATCACCGAGCCCTGGATGCGGCATCCGCGCTCGCGCCGCAGCAATTCACGCGCCCGCTGGGTTCCAGCTTTTCTTCCGTTCGCGATACTCTCGCGCATATCTGCAATGGGGAATGGGTGTGGCTGGAGCGTTTCGAGGGCCGCTCGCCCACGGCATTTCCGGAAACCGTGCATCTCGACACCGCCGCCGCTCTGCGCGAGCACTGGCGTGCGCAGGAAACCGCTTTGCTGGCGTTCATCGGCGCACTTACGCAGCAGGATCTCGATGCCGTCATCGAATATCGCACCTTCAAGTTTGGCGTCTATCGCAATCCGCTGTGGCAATCCATGCAGCATGTGGTCAATCACGGCACCTATCATCGCGGGCAGATCACCACGCTGCTTCGCCAACTGGGCGCGCAACCGATTCTCACCGACCTGATGCACTTCTATCGCGAACGCTCCACGGGAGCCGCGGTCTAGCCCGCTCGCCTATCTCTTGGATACCATCCGCACCATTGCCTGGATGAAGGAAACCGCGCGCCAAGCGCGGACGGAGAGCCGCATCATCGGCCTGGTTCCCACCATGGGAGCTCTTCACGCGGGCCATTTATCGCTGGTCGCCCGCGCGCGCCAGGACTGCGAACCG
>DATFYV010000198.1:0-6244 GCA_035314845.1 Candidatus Acidiferrum sp. | reverse complement strand
ATCCTTTAACAAAACACGCGACTTAACGACCACAAAGCACGCCCCACAATAACAATTTGCCCCGCGAGCGGCGACGTCGCGCCAAATTATTTTTCAGTTTCAATTCGGGAATTGGCACACTTGGAGGATTCTAGCAACGACCGTAACTCGCGTACAATGAACACTTGCAAAACTGTATCAAAACAAAGGACTTTAACCCGATTGGAATGAACACTTACAAAAAAGCATGAGGGGGGCTAGGATCGACCTCCGCTGCCCCGGACACACTCCGCTCAGCCAGCCGCAATCGTCGCTCCCCATTCTTCAGGGTTTACATCCCGGGCGTGCTGCGAAAAGAGCCAGTGATGGCCGTCGAGGTCCGCAACCCCGAACTGCCGTTCGCCATACACCGTGACAGTCAACTCTTCAACGATGTTGCCGCCGGCCGCTTTCACACGTTGGTACTGCGCCTCCACATCCGGCACAAATACCGTAAGACTCTGCGTTCCAGCACCCAGCACCGCCGGACTACCGCACCACTCTCGCGGGCCATGGATCATCATCCAGGCGTCGCCGAGGTGCATCTGCACGCCGCTAAGCGGCTCGCCATAACGATAATGCTCCACGAAGCCGAACGTGGCGCTTAGCCACGCCGCCGCCGCCGCAATATCGCGATAAACAATGTGCGGCAATAGAATGTCGGTCGGTACAGAGCGGTTCTTCATAGTTCACCCAATAGGAGGATGTCCCGAAATCGGGAATATCCCGGAGGGGGGTTTGACGCGGTGCCACTCCATTTCGCTCCTATGGCTTGCCAGCTTAGCGAACTAACGGACCCGCGCCAACCACGCCGCCGTCCCCAGAAGGATGGCGACCAGCGCGGAGAGCACCATCGGCGGCGGACCGAAATAGACGAAGCTAAGCAACACCCCGGCGAGTTGCACTACGAAAAACACCCAGCCCAGTGCGCCAATTGCGGAGGGCGCGGAGCGTGCCAGATCGCCCAGGTGCCAGGCCACAAAAGCGGAGAAGAGCATCGACACCGTGCACGACAGCCCAAAGCCACGATAGAAATTTCCGTACGTGTAGCTGCGCTCGTGCACCTGGAAACTCACACTGTTCATCGCCTCGTACACCGCCAAGCCCGGCGCCGGCGGCCGTAAGCTCAAAAAACCGTACGTGTGTCCCGCCGCAAACAATAGGAAAACCACTGCGGCAATCCGATATAACACCGTGGCGCTCATTACCGACTCCTTATTCTGAATTTTGTTAGCGATTCCCAATCAGCGGGGATCGCACGACGGCTGGCTCTACGCCACGCCGTCGCGCGCGCCGCCAGCCTCTAGTTGCTCTTCTCCGTTTCTGCCGCAAAGAGCGCCAGCAAGCCACCCCAGCCGCCTTCGGAGTCCACCATGCCGCGCATGGTCTCCCAACCCGCGCCCATGCGCTCAAAGTGGCGATGCTCCAGATCCACGCGCGTGGAGCCATTCTCCAGCGGTATGAACCGCACCTCGACCTCGCTCGCTTTCGCCGGGTCCGGCTCATACGTCCACTGCGCGGTGATTTTCCAGGCCATCACAAAGCGCCGCGGCGGCTCCCACGCCGTGATTTCTCCCCATTGGCAGTCCGTGCCATCGGTCTGCTCCGTGTGACAGCGCCCGCCCACGTGTCCTTCAATGACCGCCCGCTTCATCGGCACCTTGCCGATGTGATGGCTGCGCGGCCACCAGCTGTCAAATCCCTCCGTAAATACTTTGAACGCGTGCTCCATGCCGGCCTTCACCGTGATGCTCTTGCGTACCGGCGCATCCTGCTGGGCTGCTCCACTGGCGATCGATTGTTGGGCGCTGCTCATTTCTTCCTCCTTTGTATGTCAGCTTTGACTTTTGTGGGTTGCTCTTCTACCTTACGGCGAAAAGCATCCAGGGCCTGACCCCAGAACTGTTCAAAATATTCGCGCAGCGTCTCGAACCCGGCAGGATTCAGCTGGTACAGCCGGCGATTGCCCTGGGCGCGATCCACCACCAGGTTGGCGTCCTTTAGTATGCGCAGGTGCTGCGAAATAGCCGGCCGGCTGACGGGAAACTCCTCCGCCAATTCGCCGACAGCCAGCGGCCCCGCAATAAGCCGGGCCAGAATAGCGCGGCGGGTGGCGTCGCCGAGGGCGTCAAGCTGCGAGTCTTGGTAAGTATTCACTAACGGTAAGTTATAGCTTACGCAGCACTCTTGTCAACACTTTTTTTCGCCTGCTAAGTTTGCATTTGCCTCCTTCGCAAGCCTGTGTAAACTGGCGCCGCGCTGAGGACTAACCCATGCACTGCCATCGTTGCATTCGATTTTTTGTCGCTGCCGTCTGCTTCCTAATCTTGGCTGGCGATGCGCGATGCGATGCGCAAAAGCGCGCGGCCCGCGAGATGAACAAGCGCTTCGCCGACTTGCAACTTCGCAAAATCTACGTGTCAGATTTTGTCGATGCCCGTGGTGAGCGCACTTTGCCAACGCGTTTCTTAGCTGCTACGTTTTGCGAACTGCTGAGTGACCACGGGAAAAATGAACGCATTCTGAGTCGCGGCGAAGCCCACAACTTCCTGGATAAGAATGGATGGAGCGAAAAGGATCTCGGCAATCCCGACGCTCTATCCAAGTTTGTTAGCGCATTAAGCGTCGACGCTATTCTGTCCGGCGTGCTATCGCTTAAACAAAATCTCTATACCATCGATTTCACAGCCCGGGATGTGGCAGGGAAGGAGTTATTTCACGATCGCTTCCAGGACCGGATCGCTCCCAGCATTCTCTGGGTGCTCGTTGCAGAGCGCAGCGGACTGGACGCCGATATTCCGCTTGCCGGTTTGGACGGGGTTACGCAGCCCAAGTGCGCGCGCTGCCCCCCGCCGGACTACACCCAATCCGCGCGAAAGGACAAATTGCAGGGAACGATTTTATTTTCCGTGATCATTACCGCTGACGGAAAAGTGGACCACATCATTGTAGTGGAGGGACTTGATCCGAGTGTCGATCACGCGGCGGCCGAAACGATAAAGAAGTGGAAACTCGAACCTTGCCATAACGCGGCCGGGCAGATTGTGCCCGCGCTAACCCAAATTGAGGTAGTCTTCCGCATGTACTGATGGCGGCCTGTCAGCTGCAGCAGTCCGCTGGGCCGACGCGTTACTCCTGGCCCTGCGGGCCAAAAATCGAGAGCAGGTGGCCGTCCACGTCACGGAAATGCGCCACCCAGTCGGTTGGCGTGACTTGGCGCGGTTCGTCAAGAAAAGCCACGCCCTGCGCGATCAGGGCAGTACGCGCCGCGCGCACGGACTCCACCCGAAACACCACCTCCGTAGCGCCCACGACCTGCGGCGCGGCCTGCGCTAGCCCACGGTTTAGCCCCAACATCACCGTGCCGCATTGCAACAACGCGATTTGCGACTCCAGCATAATCACCTTAAGACCCAGTTTGTCCCGGTAAAACGCCAGTGCCGCGGGAATATCGCGTACGCCCAGCATCACGGCCGTAATTTGAGAAAGTTGCAGCGATTCCGCCATGCGGTCCTCCAGGGAACTTTGCGGCATTACGGTCCGTACCTTATCACAGCGTTCCTGAGCACAGGCAAGAGTGCCTGTGCACCAAAGAAGGAGCTTTCGATGAAAACGCGGGCATCCCTGCCGAAAATACTTGGTTGTCTGATGCTGCTGGTGATGTGCGGAGCGCCGCTGCGTGCCCAGGCGATCCAGTCGCTCGACGAGATCAAGAGCCAGGCGGACCTGGACAAAACCATCGCCGCCCTCGATGCCGCGCTCTTCGACGCCTACAATCACTGCGATCTGGAAAAATTCGCCAGCTTCGTTGCCGACGATATTGAGTTTTATCACGACAAGGGCGGTGTCACCCTGGGCAAGCAGGCCTTCGTCGACAGCATCAAGAAGAATATTTGCGGCACCGATGTTCGCCGTGAACTCGTCCCCGGCACTCTTCGGGCGCACTACATGAAAGGCTACGGCGCCATCGAGATCGGCACGCACCGTTTCTTTCATCCGAAGACCAACATCGGCACGGGCGAAGCCGAGTTCGTCACCCTGTGGCAATACAAAGACGGCGCCTGGAAAATGACCCGCGCCTTGAGCTTCGACCACCACGAAGCCGCCAAATAACCCTCCCAATATCCCGGTACGTCGCGCTCGTCGGCATCTCTCTGCGCGACTCTGTGTCCTCTGTGTCTCCGCGTTATATTTTTGGCCTTCGCAAGGAGTGCTATGCTTCCCATTCGAGGAGCCAACAATGTCCACTCCCCAAACCAGCTGGCCCGCACTACCCCTCGCCGAATGGCGCGATACCTACGCGACCCTGCACATGTGGACACAAATTGTCGGCAAGGTACGCCTCGCCCTCAGTCCGCCGATCAACCACTTCTGGGGCTGCACGCTGTACGTTACTTCACGCGGACTGACGACTTCGCCGATCCCTTACGAGCACGGCGCGTTCGAGGTTCTCTTTGATTTCACTACGCACAGTTTGCAAATCACCACCAGCCAGGGCGAAACGCGGGCCTTCCGCCTGATGCCGCGCACGGTCGCAGAATTCTACGCGGAATTCATGCGCGCGCTGGACTCGCTAGGCATTCACGTAAAGGTATGGACCATGCCGGTGGAAGTGCCGCGCCCGGTGCGCTTCACTCTGGACGAAAGCCACAAATCCTACGACCCCGAATACGCCCACCGCTTCTGGCAAGTCTTGCTAAGCACGCACTCGGTCTTCCAGGAATTTCGCGCTCGCTTCATCGGCAAATGCAGCCCGGTCCATTTTTTCTGGGGCAGCTTCGATCTTGCGCTGACCCGCTTCTCCGGCCGCCGCGCCCCCGAACGCACCGGCGCCGATTCCATCACCAAAGAAGCCTACTCCCACGAAGTCATCAGCGTAGGCTTCTGGCCCGGCGACGGCGAAATCATCAAAGACGCCGCCTTCTACGCCTACGCCGCCCCCGAACCGCAGGGCTTCAGCACCGCCCCAGTCCTGCCGAACAAAGGATTTTATAGTAAGGAAAAAGGTGAATTTTTTCTGAAGTACGACGAAGTCCGTAACTCGGCGCAACCCGAAAAGGATCTGCTGGCCTTCTGCCAATCCACGTACGAGGCCGGTGCCAACGCCGCCCACTGGGATCGCCTCAACCTCGAACATTCTGCCAAATGAAACCAGACTTCGCCCAATACGGATTCGCCCATCAAGATAACCTCATAATGGCGTGCATAGGCGGCTCGCAAGCGCACGGCGCAAAACTGGGCGCCACCGACGATACCGACTGGTACGGCCTATACATTCCGCCGCCCATCCGAGTTTTGGGTCTCGAACGCGAGGAGCATTTCGTGTTCACCACCGGAGGTCAGCCGGGAGGAAATGGGCCACTCGATGTGGATGTTTGCCTCTACACGCTGATGAAGTGGGCCGGGCTCGCCGCCAAGGGTAACCCCTCCGCTTTGCATTTCTTATTTGCGCCGCTGGAATTCACCACCGACACGTGGAACCAGTTCTCCACTCGCCCTGAAATCTTCCTGGCCAAGGGCCATGTGAAACCGTTCCTCGGATTCGCAGATGACCAGATGAAGCGATTGCTCGGCCAGAAGGGGCAGAAGAACGTTCACCGCGCTGCGCTCGAAGAACAGCACGGATACGACACCAAATACGCCATGCACGTCATCCGTCTCTACGGAGAAGCGAAGGAGTTGATGGAACGCGGACGTATCACGCTACCGCGACCAAACCGCGAAGAGTTGATCGACATTCGTCGGGGCAAGTATTCCCTCAGCGAAATTCGCGAGCTAGGCGCGCAACTTGAATCGGAAGCCTTGGCCGCGCAGGCAACGTCGCCGCTTCCCATTGCAGTAGATCGCGATGCGATCAGCAATCTGCTCGCCGACACTCACCTTGAGTTTTGGAGCGTCCCACCTAGGTCTCGCGCGTAGTCCGCACAGTCGAATAAAGCATCGCTCTGCGCGGAGCTTCTTTTACACTCCTTGGTACACCAGCGCGACAAATTCGGCGGGAGTCTTGAACCCGTTGCCCCACTCAGCGTCTGTCCGAGCCCCGGGTTTGGCGGCGATAATTTCCTCTACGGTTCTACCTTGTTTCTTGAGCGCAGCCACTTTCTCGCGGATTTCCACCATCACGTCGCGGAATAGCAGCAGGTCGGCTTTAGCGCCAACGGCGCCGTGCCCTGGAATCACGATCATGTTGTCGGTCACTTTTGAGAGGTTCGCTTCGGCAGCGCGA
>DATFYV010000197.1:0-10778 GCA_035314845.1 Candidatus Acidiferrum sp. | reverse complement strand
TGCGCGCTCAATTCGGTTTGAACGTTATCTTTAACTTGGGCCACGCCGGAATAGGCCGCATAGCCGGGCAGGCGCAGCACCAGGTTGTACTGCCCAGCGGCCAGCGGCAGCAAAACTGGGGTTTGCCCGGACTGCTTTGCGCCGTCGATGAATACATCCGCACCCGGAGGGTCGCTGACAACGCGGAGCCCCGGGGCGAGCGATTCGAGCGCAAGTTTCTGGTCCACGACCTCGCCAATTTTCACTTGCAAAGCCGTCTGCACCGTCCGGTAGCCGTCTTTCTTCACTTCCAGGCTGAATCGGCTAGCTTGTAAGCCATTGAAACTGCAGGGCGTTTGGCACTGCCGGATCTGTTTGCCTGCGGGACCGTACAGGGTAGCAGTGGCGCCGAGAACGTCGGTGACCACGTGGATTGCGCCGCGATCCGGCGCTGGAACAGGGTGCGAGGCTTCGTCGGGGGCGGCGGATGCGGGCAGGGGGGTATCGTCGTACTCAATGTGGTCGATGACGCGGACGTCGGGGGGCGCATCGCGCAGGAATTTCAAGAGCGCGCCGTGTTCTCCGGGGCGCAGTTTCCCAGCGAGAGTCAGGGTGTTGCCTGCACCTTGAACCTTGGCGCGTCCGGTCAGACCGCGCTCGGCGATGACGGCATCGATGCTCTTCTTGTACTCAGCCGCTCGCGCGCTGAGACCCGCGTCCTGCTTAACCGGTGCAGCAGCTTTCGCTACCGTTTTTCCCGCAATAACCTCGGCAGTCTTGGATTCGCCGCTAGGCGCAATCTTTTCCGCAGCAGTCGGCGGGACAGAGGCCGAGGGCGCGGGAGAAACTTCCGGGTTGGAGCCAGAAGGCGCGCTCGACGCCGCATCTTTGCCGGGAACGGGAACGGAAGCAAGCGCGGCGATGGGCGCTGGCCCAACGCTGGCAGGTGCGGATGTATCGCCGTCTTTCTGGGTGCCAGCCACGTCATGAATATTCTTGGCTTCGAGGATGACGGGTTTAAGCTTGTTGGCGCCCCAGGCGATTAGTCCCAGCAGGAGCGTGGCAATCAAAAGGGAAGGCCAGACGCTTTTCTTTTTCGGTGGTTCCGCGAGCGGCGCGATGATTCCGGTGCGGCGAACCACGGGGGTCTGCCCGGGATTCGGTGTGCGCGAGGCCAGCCTACCCGCTGTGGCTGCGATGTGACTGTCGTTGCCACCGTTTCTTGCGCCGGCGCCTAGCGCAACCGTCGCGGAAGGCGCCCCGCCCAGGGCCATGGTGGATTGCGGATTGCCTGTAAAGCCCCCAGCTACGTTGCCGATGCTGCGGTAATTGCGCAAATCCTCGAGCATTTCGCGGCACGATTGGTAGCGGTTCTCCGGCTCTTTCACCAGCGCTTTCATAATTACCGCGCTGATGCCCGCGTGGATCGCGGGATCCAGCTGCTGAGGGGGAACCGGGTCTTCGTTCACGATCTTGTAGATGACCGTGGTTATGCTTTGGCCAGGAAAGGGCTTTTCCCCGGTGACCATTTCGTAGAGCATTACGCCCAGGGAAAAAATATCGCTGCGGCCATCCACGGCGCGGCCCTTCACCTGCTCTGGGGACATATAACTGGGCGTACCCATGACGTGGGTGGTCTGCTGCACGGTGCCGAACTGCAGAATTTTCGCAGTGCCGAAGTCGGTGACTTTCACCGTATCGTCAGCAGTGAGCATAAGGTTGGCGGGCTTGATGTCGCGATGCACTACGTGGCGTTCGTGCGCGAACTGCAGGGCGCCGCAGGTCTGCTCCATGATGCGCAGGACGCGGGGTAGAGAGAAGCGCTGGCCTTCGTCGAGGAGGGCTTGAACACTCTTGCCTTCCACCAGTTCCATGGTGATGTAGTAGAGGCCGTGCTCTTCTCCGGCGTCGTAGACCACCACGATGTTCGGGTGGGTCAGCAGTCCTGCCGCCCGCGCTTCGGTTTGAAAGCGGGAGAGCAACTCCGGGCGGGTTAGCCCCGTGCCCTCTTCGCTCAGTCGGATGGTTTTTACGGCCACGGTGCGGCCGATGACGGGGTCGACGGCCTTATACACCACGCCCATGGCTCCGCGGCCAACTTCGCCGACGATTTCATAGCGCCCGGCTTTTAACGCCGTGGTCATGGTTTGCGGTTCATTTTTAGGATGTCTTGCGCGTGCAAGCCGCTGGCGACACCCGGACCCCCACGTTGCACAGTACCCAGCGGATTTTGGTGCGGTCAACGCTACCAGAGTACTAGTGTGGCGCAAGGGATACGTGAGGCTCGCGGCGCTCTCCCCGCCTCGTGGCGGAGGTGCATGCCCAGCTGGATGGCTAAAAATTTATCGTTTCGGGCAGGACGTTTTTCACCTGTCGAGGCATCCAATGGGCGAATCAAGGGCTGAGGCGGTCGTTTCGTTCTCTAGCGGGTTGCGCGCAAACGCCCGACCCTAGATCAATCAGAGGGTGGCAGATGAAATTTGATGCGATCGTTATAGGTTCCGGCCAGGCGGGCAATCCGCTGGCACACAATCTGGCCGATCAAGGCTGGAGCGTGGCGTTGATCGAGGAAAAGTATCTTGGCGGCACGTGTATCAACACCGGTTGTACGCCCACCAAAACCATGGTGCACCGAGCTCAGGTCGCGTATTACGCGCGAAATGGCGCGCGCTGGGGCGTCAACGCCTCAGAGGTTAGCGTGGACCTGCGCAAAATCATTGAGCAAAAAGATAAAGTGGTCCTCGCCATGCGCGGCGGGCAGGAAAGGCAAGCCGCCAAGCGCCCGAATATTCGCCTCTATCGCGGTCATGCGCGCTTTGTCTCCGCGCGTCGCCTGAACGTCGGCGAAGAAGTCCTCGAGAGCGACAAAATCTTCATTGACACCGGAGGACGCCCGCTGATTCCGCCGATCGAAGGACTCTCCGATGTGCCGTACCTAACCAATGAGACCGCGATGCAGCTTACGACGGTCCCGGAGCATTTGGTGGTTCTCGGCGGGGGCTACATCGGGTTGGAGTTCGGGCAAATGTTTCGCCGCTTCGGCAGCCGGGTCACGGTGGTGCACCGCAGCGCGCAAATCGTCCCACGAGAGGACCCGGAAATTGCCGCCGAACTGCAGAAAGCGCTGGAGGCGGAAGGGATTGTGTTTTACCTAAACGCCAACACCACGCGCGTGGCATACGCGGCACCCGGGGCCGGCAAAGATCAGCAGTTGACGCTGGCTGTGGACATCGGCGGAGCCAGCACGCAAATTAGCGGCTCGCAACTGTTGATCGCCGGCGGGCGCCTGCCCAATTCCGACGATTTGGGGCTCGAACACGCGGGCGTGGAGCGTGACGACAAGGGCTTTATTAAAGTGAACGGCCGCCTGGAGACCAGCGTAGCGGGCATTTGGGCTCTGGGCGACGTCAAAGGCGGCCCGGCTTTTACGCATATTTCTTACAACGATTTTCAAATCGTGTACGGCAACCTGATCGAAGGAAAAAATCTCTCTATCGAGCACCGCTTGGTTCCGTATTGTGTCTTCACCGACCCGCAACTTGGCGGCGTGGGCCTGACGGAAAAGCAAGCCCGCGAAAAAGGCCATAAGTTAAAGATCGGAAAATACCCGATGACTTACGTTGCTCGCGCCATCGAGCGCGACGAAACCGCTGGGTTGATGAAACTGGTGGTCGATGCTTCCAACGACATGATTCTGGGGGCGTCGCTCCTGGCGAGCGAAGGCGGCGAACTGGTGCAAATCCTGCATACGCTCATGTTGGCGAAGCAGCCCTACACGTTGCTGAAGGGCGCCATGTACATCCACCCAACCTTAGCTGAGGGTTTCTTCGGCTTGATGCAAAGCGTCCGTCCCGTCGATTGAGTCAGGGCTATGCAGGAAATTTTGCTGGCGCCGAAGTCTCGTTCGGCCCAGTACCCGTTCCCACCGCAGCAACCCACCGCGATCTTCCGGGAGCCGATACTGTGGCTCGTTCGGCATTTTCCAAGTTACTCCCCTGCCGGCAATTGAAACCCTTTCATAAATCTCCACGCATCCGCATTCACTTCATCCGCAACCGCGAAATAATCATGGTCGTGATGCGCCATTTCCACGTAATGCACATCAAACCCAGCCTTCTTTAATAATTTTTGCGTTCGCCGCACATCATCCAGGGACACCAGTTGATCCTGCTCGCCAACATAAATGGCCAAGGGGATTTTGCGCTGCGCGCGCCCGACGATGCCCTCGTAATCCTTATCGATGCCCATCGCATGCACCGCAGCGGCGGCAAAATATTGCGATTCTAGTAGCGCCCCGTCATACGCCAGATACCCGCCCATCGAATGCCCAAACAAATACACCCGCCGCGCATCAATCGCCGCCACCTGCTTCGCATCTTCCACCACACATCGAAAAATCGCCGGCGCTATCGCTTCGAATGCCGCCACGCGCGGCAGTACTGGCGCGATCAACACGATATTCTCTTTGCGCGCCAGCGTTTTCCACGCTTCGACCATCGGCTCGGGTTGCCCGCCCGCGCCATGCAGCAACACCACCGCCGCGGCAGGTCCAGGCCGAGCCGGGGTAAACAGCACATAGCGTTCCGCGCCCTCTTTGCACACCGCTGTGCGCGAACTGATCTCCGTAGCCTTTGTTGGGAACGGGAAAACGCAGAGAGAAACGAGAACGAACAGCATCGAAACTATTCGCACAGCACGACTCCGCTGATGGTTTGTAGGGGCAGCTTCTGTTCCCGCCGAACTTCAGCTTGCCCAGGGGAACGAAGAGTTCGTCTCCTCATCTGCCAAGCAGCCACTTTACCTCAATGGGCGCTAGCCGAAGGCGCCTGCGCGGATGGCGAAAGCGGCGCAGCCGTCTTGCTGCCCGCCGCGCGCCATTTGGCGTAGCCTTCTTGAATCAATTTGACGATGATGCGGCGATTCTGAGTCACGACCTTCAACCACGCGAAGCGTCCCATCGAGGGAAAATAGATTCCTCGGAAGCACAAACGTGCGATCAGAATGTTGATGCGATAAGCCAACGGCTTGTACTCCAGCGAAGTCACGGCATCATAAATGGCCTGGGGGTTGTAGGAGCGGGACCAGCCATCCTTCACCTCCGCGTGCGCCTCGGCAATGCTCATCTTCAAGGGCGTGTGGGCCATTTCAAAGGGAATAAATTCTCGCCAGTGCTCCGGCCGCGTCAAACGTCCGGCCGCGGCCAAGCGCTTATATAGAGGTGTTGCGGGCAGTGGGGTGAGCAATCCGAAAATTGGCAAGCCCGGCGGCCAAGTGCGGATTTCTTTGAGAGTGCGCTCGGCCACGCCCACGGTGTCGTTGTCCATGCCGAAAATGAAGGAGGTGATGGCGAAGACGTTGCGGTCCGCGAGACGCTGCAACACTGCGGCATATTCTCCGGGCTTATTGAAGCCTTTGTTGACGTCTTTCAGGTTCAGCGGATCGATTGATTCCATGCCGATGAACACCCACTGCCCGCCGGCCGCGGCAATCAAATCCACTAGTTCTTCGTCGCGCAACAAATTGGCGCTGATCTGCGCCACCCAATAGACTTGCGCGTCGGCGGCAATAATGTCCCGCAGCAAAGACTTGGTACGTTTGATGTTGATGGCGAAATTGTCGTCGATAAAGAATACCGCGATTTGCCCGCCCTCGGCTTTGGCGCGAGCTTTCAACATCAAAAGCTCGTCGACCACGCTTTTGTTGGTGCGGAAGCGGATGGAGTCGCCAAAAAATCCCGTCACGGTGCAAAATTCGCAGCCGTAGGGACAGCCGCGCCCCGACTCCACGGGAATAATGCGAAAGGTGCCCCAGCCTCCGGCCAGTTTGCTGAGTATGGGGGCCAGCATTTTGGGCACTAAATTGAATTGTCGTAGATCGATTTTGTCCCAGGGAATGACGGGGTACTGTTGCAGGCTGGGTTTGCGCTCCTGTCCAAAGTCATCGACCGGCGTATAAATATCTTTCAGTTTTCCGGCGGCAGCGTCGTTCACAATTTTTGGCCACGTCTCATCCGCTTCGCCGAGCGCCACGGCATCGGCGTGACGTGGGCCGCCGCTGCGCCCCAGGGCCTCGTCGGCCATTTCCGTAACGTGCGGACCGCCCATGACGACGGGCACGCCGATGGCGCGCACAGCATCGGCCATGCGGTAGGCTTTGGCGATCATGCGCGTCATGGCGCCAATCCCCACAAGCCCAACATTGTTGGCGCGCACAAAATTTGCCAGACCCGCTTCATCCATTGGTTGCGCGTTGCCGTCAATCAGCACCACCTCGTGACCGGGCGGCGTCAACGCTTGCAACAGGAACATCCACAGGTGGGGCATAAAATTCCGCGTTACGCCATTGTCCGGGTTGTAGAGCAGTATTTTCATAAGCAATCTCTCCCTCAGCGATCGGTCAAACCGCTTCGTTCGCCCGGCGAGCTTGCGCGCGCAAGCGCGTCAAATCACGCCGCGCGCCGCGCGGACGTAGTCCCACGGTGCTTCGGGGGCAGTCACGCGCCGAATCCAGCTTGTCGTTCTTTGCGCGCCGTCCCGGCGGGTACGTTGAGGAACTGCAATGTCAGGACGACGGACAACTTGTGCTCAGGAAAGGGGCCCGGAGAGCCACGCTAACAAATCAAGGCGCGGCAGTACGGTGAGCATAGGACTGTTGGCATGATACGTGACAATCGCACGTTCGCCTATAGTCCGTTGGCGTATGCGATAGCCACGCAAAGAGTCGGCACAATTTTCGGCTGTTGAAGGTGTTTACGAATCACAATGACGGGTTGAATGTAGCCACGATTGGCGGCAGGCGGTAGCGCGGATACCGCTGCGAGCGCATAGAGGTTGCGTGGATGGTGGGGCTGGGCGGGTTCGAACCGCCGGCCTAAGGTTTAGGAAACCTCCGCTCTATCCAGCTGAGCTACAGCCCCACGAGCGTGAACCTTACAAGTTTATCTCGAATTACGGCAGCCTGGCGCAGGATTTGCGCCTTCACCTACTGCTATCTACTGGGGCCGGTCCGCGGGAACCGCGACGCTGGTGATTCCCGCGTCTCCCGCGTCGTGCGCGCCGTAGGATTGATTGCCCTGCTGCCCACGCTGCTGCTCCGCTAAAGTGTTTAGCTGCGCGAAGGTCGCGCGCTGTTCCTCGGCTTTGGCCGGTTGACCTGCTTTCGCGTATGCCTTGGCCAAGCTGAAATGTATTTCCGGGCTGCCGGGGGTTATCGCGCTGGCGTGTTGGAGCTCGGCAATGGCCTCGGCGGCTTTGCCGGTTTCGAGGTAGCCGCGACCGAGCAAGTAATGAGCCGTAGCGCTGCGAGGAGCCAACTGCACGGCGTGCTGCGCCGGTTCAAGGGCGTCGGCTGGGCGATGCCGCTTTAGCTCCAGCGAGGCCAAGCCCAGATACGGCAACTCGCTCGAAGGTGATAGCGCTAACTCGTCGCGAAACTGCTTGGCCGCCTCATCAAATTGCGACAGGGAGGCCAGCGCTGTTCCATAGGTGTAATGCAAAAATGGCGCGGACGGATATTTTTTCAGCAGATCGTCGAGCCGGGAAAACGCCGCGTCGTATTTGCTGTCGCGCAGCAGCGCGGCGATTTCTCCAGCTCCTTCCACCAGTCCCGGCTGCCAAGCCTGGAGGCTTCCGGAATTGTCCGCGATATGCAGAACAGACAATCCGAGCACGGACCGGATCTGCTCAGTCAGCGGACCTGGAGCCGCAATGGACATAAGCTCTTGCTCGGCAGCACTGAACTCTCCTTTGCGGTTCAGTAGGAAGCCCAGGGAATACTTCGCCTGCGCCACGCTTTCGGGACTGGCGTTCATTCCCAGTCGCTGGCCGCGCTGTAAATGGATCAGCGCGTTGTCATAATCTTGCAGGTTGAATTCGCTCAAACCCAGCACCGCCCAGCCTGTTCCATACTCAGGTTTCTGTTGCAGCGCAATTTTCAGTTCCGCGATGGCTTCGGCATAATGCCGCTCGGAATAATCCTTCATCGCCGCTGCCCACAAATCGTCACCGGAAGTCGCATCGGTCCCGTTGGTGCTGCGTGCAGCGGAGGGTGCGCGATAACGATCGATGATCCAATCTTCCAGACGCGGCTTCTCGGCGAAAAGTTTTTGCGCCGCATCCCACTCCCTGTCCCAATCGGACATCGCCCCCGCATCTCTAAAACACAGGGCGAGGACTTCGTGCGCTTTTTGCGAATACGGCGCAAGCCGCACGGCCTCCTGTGCCGCTTGCAGGGCTTCACTCGTGTCCTGGACAGATAACTCGGCGTATGCCATGGCAATGTAGGCTACTGCGCTCTTTGACGAGTTCTGCGTTTCCTTCCGAAACTCAGCAATCGCGTCGTCCACATCTCCCCGAACGCTTAGCAATTCGCCGTACGCGTAGTGTAGGTAAGGCGCGTCCGGATATTTCTTGATCGCCGCCTGAAACGCCGCCAGGGTTGCGGCGCGTTCTTCCCGTGCCATTAGCGTGGCGATTTCTCCGGCGTCCTGCACCAGCGCATCGCGTGAAGGGTCTACTTCTTCCGGGAACAAGGGCACCCGGAGCAATTGCAGTCCCATCGCGAATTTTATTTGCGGTGAATTTTGTCCCGTGATTGCAAAGCTGCCCAAGGTTGAATCTGGATCGTCGAATTGGCCGTCGTGAATCAGTAGCAACGCCAAATGGTATCGGGCTACACGCGCAATTTCCGGATCGTCAATTCCGCCAAGTCTTTGGCCTTCTTTCAGATTCTCCAACGCGTGTGAATAGTCTTTGGTCTCAAATTGGCAAAGTCCGAGAAATATCCACGCTGGGCTGGCGTGCGGCGCAAGCTCCGCCAATTGTTGAAACGCGGGAATCGCTTCCGCATAGTGATCGCGCTCATATAAAAGCGTGCCGAGATTCCACCAGCCTTCTTGCCAACTCGGATCGATCTTTAGCGCCGCTTGATAATCGCGCAGGGCATCGTCAAATCTACCCGCGTCGCGCGCCGCCGCTGCGGACTGCGCATAGGTTTGGAATGATGAACCCGGTGCGGCGCTGGACTGGGCAGCGGTCTGTGCGTGCGGGCACGTCGCTACCACGCACAGCAATATGCCCAGCGCGACACATCGCGGGAACGGTTGTGGTGCAAACTTCGACATGAATCAGCGTAGCAAGCTTCAGCAGACTCCGAGCCTAGCATTTTTCGTGGCATGATAGCGTTCGCTCATGATCGATCCCATCGCGCGAGCCCGCCATTTGCGACACGCTTTGCAATTTTCGCGCCGCGCGTTCTTGCAGAGCCTTTCGATGCTCGCGGGACTTCCTTACGCCAGCAGGCTGGCGTTGTTAGGCGCTTCTCCTGCAGCGCTGCCGGCGTTCGAGCAGATTCCCGCCGCGAAATCGGGTATCAACTGGGTCCACACCGCGGGAAAATCTGCGATGAAATGGCTGCCGGAGACCAGCGGCGCTGGTTGCGCCTTCCTGGATCACGACAACGACGGCTGGATGGACATTTATCTGGTGAACAGCGGACCCAGCGATTTTTATATGCCGGCGCGCCCGCTCAGCAACGCGTTATACCGCAACAATCGCGACGGCACATTTACCGACGTGACGCAAAAAGCTGGCGTTGCTGGCAACGGGTACGGTATGGGAGTGGCCGTCGGCGACTATAATGGCGATGGCCTTCCGGATTTGTACGTCACGCAATATGGCCGCAGCATTTTGTACCGCAATAATGGCGACGGCACCTTCACTGACGTTACTGAAAAAGCCGGAGTCGCCGCTCCCGGCTGGAGTTCGAGCGCGGTGTGGTTCGATTACGACAACGACGGGCGCCTGGATCTCTTTGTCTGTCAATTCGCCGAGTTCGACAAGAATCTGCCCTGCGGCGTGGACGCCGACGGCACACATCACTACTGCATCCCGCGCATCTTCAAGCCGCGAGCCAGCTGGCTCTTCCATAATAATGGAGACGGCACGTTCACCGACGTGAGCAAAGAAACCGGCATTGCCGCGCATCTTGGAAAAGCTTGGGGCGTGGTCGCCACGGACGTAAACAACGATGGTCGCATGGACCTTTTCGTGGCCAACGATACGGTGGCGAATTTTCTTTTTGTGAATCGCGTCGGACATTTCGAGGAAATTGGTCTGGCTGCCAACATCGCCTACAGCGAAGATGGCCGCGCGCGCTCCGGCATGGGCGTGGATTCGGCGGACTTCAACGAAGACGGCTTCATGGACCTATTCGTCGCCAACATCGACCAGGAAATTTTCTCGCTGTACCAAAACAATCACAACGAAACTTTCGATGACATCGCCATGCCCAGCGGCATCGGCATGGCCACGCGCTGGATGTCCGGCTGGGGCTTGAAATTTTTCGATTACGACAACGACGGCAACCTGGACCTGATCATCGCCAACGGCTTTCCCGACGATTTAGTGGAGGAATACTCGCACGAAGTGACTTACAAAGAGCCTCTGCTGCTGTTCCAGAAGCAGGGTGCGCTGTACAAAAATGTGAGCGCGCAGAGCGGTCCGGTCTTTTCGCAGAGTTTTCCGGCACGTGGTTTGGCCATCGGCGACTTCAATAACGACGGCGCGGTGGACGTTCTCATATCCAACAATGACGCGGCTCCGCTGCTGCTGCGCAACAACGTTGGCAAACAAAATCACTGGCTGGGCGTGACGCTCGTGGGAAAGAAATGCAACGGCGACGCCGTAGGTGCGCGCGTCACCTATCAATCCGGCGACCTGACGCGCCACCGCATGAAGGTTGGCGGCGGAAGTTTCCTCTCCGCGCATGATCCGCGTTTGGTTCTGGGCATCGGAAACCGC
>DATFYV010000196.1:0-9125 GCA_035314845.1 Candidatus Acidiferrum sp. | reverse complement strand
CTTTTTACGCTGACGGAAGCGGAGCGGACGCGACGGGATCTGGAGCCGTTCCTGCTGGAAGCGATTGCCTGCCGCAAAAAGCTTTCCGGACTCGACGACCATTTCAGCGCGGTCTCCGCCCGCATCATGATGATGGGCGGCGTCCTCGTACCGTACGAAACACTGGCAAAATTGCGCCTGGAGCACCAGCAACTGGCGTCGACGATGAAGGCTTCGCTGGAAAAGATTTTGGAGACCGGCTGCGTGATTAAGGACCTGGATGTGGGGCTGCTGGATTTTCCGGCGATCATCGACAATCAGGACGTGTATTTATGCTGGAAATTGGGCGAGGACCGCATCCGCTTTTATCACCGCCAGGATGAAGGTTTTGCCGGGCGCAAGCCGCTGAACCCGCGCGATCTAGGCTCGGGCGACACGGTGCAATAAGGCGCTCCGCTTATTCTGGCATAAAGGCTTCTTGTACTTTCATTCCTCTGAACCTCATGGCTGGGCGTACGCGAAAGGATTTCCTTGTCAGAGCATTCCGAAAATCGTTTAAGAAATTCCGCCAGCCCTTACTTGCGGTCCGCGGCGCACCAGCCGATTGACTGGTTCGAGTGGGGGGAAGAAGCCTTTGCGCGCGCGGCCAAAGAGGATAAGCCAATCCTGCTGGATATTGGCGCGGTGTGGTGCCATTGGTGCCACGTGATCGACCGCGAGAGCTATGAGAATCCCGCCATCGCGAAAATCATCAGCGACAATTTTGTGGCCGTGAAGGTGGATCGCGACGAGCGCCCGGATGTAGACTCGCGCTACCAATCGGCGATCAGCGCTATCTCGCGACAAGGCGGCTGGCCGCTCACGGGATTTTTGCTGCCGGATGGCAAGCCGTTTTTCGGCGGCACGTATTTTCCGCCGGAGGATCAGATGGGGCGGCCGGGATTCCGGCGCGTGCTGCTGGCGGTGGCGGATTCTTACCGCACCAAGCGCGCGGACCTGGAGCGCGCGGCGAATTCGATCAGCGAGGCGGTGGCGCAAGCGGAAGCGTTTGTGGGAGCGCGCGCGGATTTCGACGCTGGCGTGGTGGACGCGCAAATCGCCTCGCTCACTCAGCTTTTCGATATTCGCCACGGCGGCTTTGGCGAATCGCCGAAATTCCCGCATTCCTCGGCGGTGGACCTCGTGCTAGAACGTTACCAGCAAAGCAAAGAAAAACATTTGCTGGCGATCGCGGAAACGACACTCGAAAAAATGGCGCGCGGCGGAGTTTACGATCAGCTGGCAGGTGGTTTCCATCGTTATTCGGTGGACGAACGCTGGCTGGTGCCGCACTTCGAGAAAATGAGCTACGACAACTCCGAGCTGCTGAAAAATTATCTGCATGGCTGGCAGGTGACGCAGAATCCGGCTCTGCGCGAGACCGCGGAAGGAATCATCGGCTGGGTGAATGAGGTACTTTCCGACCAGCAGCAGGGCGGTTTTTATGCCAGCCAGGATGCCGACGTCTCGCTGGACGACGACGGCGATTATTTCACCTGGACGCTAGAGGAAGTTCGCGCGGCGCTCAACCCGGAAGAGGCGCGCATCGTGGAGATGTACTACGACGTGGAAACGCACGGCGAGATGCATCACAACACGGCGAAAAATGTTTTGTGGGTAGCGAGCGGTCCCGGCGAAATCGCCCGGACGCTGGGACTCGATGAGTCCGCAGTCCGCCTGATTCTTGCGAAGGCCAAGAGGGATCTTCTCGTGGCACGCTTGCGGCGTACCACGCCGTACATCGACAAGACCATGTACGTGGGATGGAACGCTATGTTCGTGTCCGCATATCTGGAGGCGGCGCATATTCTGCCGTCGCGACTGGGTGCGGACTGCCAGGCGTTCGCACTGAAGACTCTCGATCGCATGTTGACGGAAGCGTGGAGCGCTGAGCGCGGCTTTGGCCATCGCATCGGCGGACCAGCGCTAGCAGGCTCACTGGACGATCAAGTATTCGGTGTCTTGGCGCTACTGGACGCGTATCAGACCACGCTGGATGCGCGCTACTTTGCGGCGGCGCTGAAGACGATGGACTTTGCTCTCGCACAATTCGCCGACGCGGAAAATGGCGGCTTCTTCGACCGCGCTTGCGACGCAGCGCCGATGGGCGGCCTGGACATTCGCCGCAAGCCGTTTCAGGATTCGCCAACGCCCGGGGCGAATTCCGTGGCGGCCATCGCGCTGCTGCGCATGCACGCGTTCAGCGACGACGCGCGTTATTACAATGCAGCCAAAGCGACTCTCGAAGCGTTCGCCGGCATTGCGCCGAAATATGGATTGTTTGCGGCGAGTTATGGATTGGCAGCCACGTTGTTTGCGAACCATCCGCTGCAGGTGGTGATTACCGGCGCGGTGGACGATCCCGCAGCCAGCGCGCTGGAACAGGCGGCGCGTGGCGTGTTTCGATTTGGCAAGTCCGTGCTGCGGCTCACGCCGGGGACGGCGATGGACAATTTGTCCGCGGCGCTTCGCGAGACTTTGCCGCACCTGCCTCGGGGCAAGGCGATGGCTCTCGTTTGCGCCGGGCAGAGCTGCTTGCCGCCAACCAGCGACCCCGCGCAACTTGCGGCACTTTTGGAACGCGGCGCTTCGCGGTTGTCGGCTAACTCCTAGAGTCTGTAGACGACGGCCTGAGGTGCGTCGTCCGTTCTCCGAAAGGTGGCGCGCATCTCGGATGTTGCTACGCGTTTATTTTTTGCGTGACTCTGGCGGCACCATCCCGTTTATGCGGTAGTAGACCACCAGTTGGCCGTAGTGTTCCCCGGTATGTTCCATCAGAGCGTAGGCCAAATCGGACATGTGCATCTGCTGCTTGGAGTCGGGGTCGGTGTAGACTTCGCTCATACCCTTGTCGCCCTTGGATTTGATCAGGGCGGCACCATCTTCCACGCTCTTCTTAACGAAGGCCACGATTTCGGCTTTGGTCTTCAGGTTTTCCCGGCTGGGATCGTCCGGGTAGCGTACTTTTTGCCCCTGCGCGGTATCCGTGAAGTAGTACATGGACGCGGAAACGTGGAGCAACTGTCCAACGAAGCTGCGCGATTCGGGATTGGGCTTGTATTCGTACTTGTCTTCGGGAAGGTCCTCAGCGATGGCGATGATTTTCCGGCCGATTTCGTTCCATTGCGACAGCACGATTTGCGACTCGGTGGCCATGGCCTTCGGCGCGTCTTTTTTCTGCGCCGCATCTTGGGGCAGATTGGCGGCCGTAGCTGGGCGGCCGTTTGCGGGAACAAACCCAGCCAGCAAGATGCTTAGTGCCGCAGTCCCGGCGACTCGCGAAATCCAGTGCAGATAATTCATAGATGCTCTCCTCGGCCGTCCGCTACGCGAACGCCCCCATACTCAGACGCACGCCATTCTCCGCGGTCTCAGCTCTTTTTCAATGTCCCGCTCAGGGCTCCCGGGAGACTGCGGTTTGCAGCATCATCTTACGCACGAATGGCTGACTGCGTCATGCAAAATGCAGAGAGGGCATGCGTGCTAAACTTAGAGTTGGCTTGGGGGCAAGACTTACTGTGAACTGGGGATTCTTCTTTCTGCGGCTGGTGATCGGTCTGAGCATATTGGCGCTACTGTTCCTCTCGCAGCGCTTCTGGTATCGCGCGATCTGGCAGGCCACCGCGAAGTGGCGCGTTACCGCTTTGCGCGTGGCGGCACGCCTGGTGTACGTGTTGATCCTGCTGGCCATCATTCTGACCGTGGCGGACGGATTCCGCATGGGACACCGCCACCTGATGCCGCGGGAAGCCATGATCGCAATTTTCTCCGGGCTATGGTTTAGCAGCGCGCTGTTTGCCTTTCTGGCAGTGAAAGCGGTACGCGTACTGGACGGGCTGTGGTCGCTGGCAAAGCGCCTGCTCTTCAAACGCGCCGCGGCGGCTAGCTCCAAGGCCATCGAAACGCTCGCGGATCCTTCGCGGCGTTACTTTTTCCGCACCGCCACCATCGCCGCGGGAGCAGCGCCGTTCCTGGGCGTGATGTACGGCTATGCGGCAGAGCGCCTGAACTATCAGGTGCGCCGCGTCGAAATTCCCATCATCAAATTGCCGCCGGCGCTGGACGGCATGAAGATCGTGCAGCTCAGCGACATTCATCTGAGCGGCTACATGCCGCGCACGCAGGTGCGCCGCGCCGTGGACATGGCCAACGATTTGGGCGCGGACTTAGCGGTAGTCACAGGCGACTTCATTACCGGTGCGGGCGACCCGCTGGCCGATTGTATCGACGAAATTCGCAACCTGCGAGCGCCACTGGGCGTGTGGGGCTGCAACGGCAATCACGAAATTTACGCGCGGGCCGAGGATGCCGCGCAGCATCTCTTTGCACAGGCGGGAATGAAACTACTGCGTCAGGAAAATTCCGTGCTCTTTTTTAAGGGAGCGGCGTTCAATCTGATGGGAGTGGACTACCAGCGGGAGCGCACCCCTGGCGGCCTGAAGCAGCAGACCTTGCTTGGCATGGAGGCACTGGTGCGTCACGACATGCCCAATATTCTTCTTTCGCACAACCCGAATTCCTTCAATCGCGCGGCGGAACTGGGAATTGAACTCTCGCTTGCGGGCCATACGCACGGCGGACAGGTGCAGGTGGAGATTTTGGACCATCGCTTGAGCCCAGCGCGATTTATTACCGATTACGTGGCGGGATTGTACGCCCGGCCGCTGCTTACTCCGGCACGGGATGCGCGCGACGCGCGGCACGAGTCTTTAAAGGTCGATCCATCTGCGGCCATGGCGCAGATTTATGTGAACCGCGGGCTGGGCACGGTGGGAGCGCCGGTGCGGCTGGGCGTCCCGCCGGAGATTACCTTGATCGTCTTACGCCCTTCTTGATTTGATTCCCACGCATTCTCGCCGCGTACTCAGCTTATGGTTATTTTGGTGATGGGAACGACCGGCTCGGGCAAGACCACCGTGGGCGAGCTGCTGGCGCGGCGCCTGGGCTGGCTGTTTCTGGATGGCGATGATTTTCACTCCGCGGCGAATAAAGAAAAAATGCATCATGGGATTCCGCTGACGGATGCGGACCGGGCGCCGTGGCTGGCGGCGATTCACGACGAATTGCTGAAGCAGAATCAGCTCCGTCGCAACGTAGTGCTGGCGTGTTCCGCGCTGAAGCAGGAATATCGCGACGAACTGCATGCGCAATTGCCGATGCAGGTAATTTATTTGAAAGGCTCGGAGGCCGTGCTGCGCGCGCACATCGAGGGACGGCACGGGCATTTCGCCGGGGAGTCACTGCTGCCGAGTCAGCTGGCGACGCTGGAAGAGCCGAAGGATGCCCTAGTGGTGGATGTCAGCCACACGCCGGAAGAAATTGTGGCTGAGGTTTGCGCGGGGTTGCATCTTGGCTAGCGTCGCGGCAATGCATTCCCGCGCTGGAGCGCAAAGTTGCCGCTCAAGTTTAGCGGTGCCATAATCCTTGTTCCAGCTTGGCAACGCGGGACGCACAAGGCAGCAGGGTTTCGGCGTGGACGGAGTTTCTGGGGGATTTATGGCATTGCGAGACGCGTGGATCGAGAAGCGGGCAGCGGCCGTGGCGGGGGCTAACGGCAACCGCAATATGTCGCAGATGCATTTGGCGCGCAAGGGCGTGCTGACCGAAGAGATGCAGTTTGCCGGGAAGCGCGAGAAACTTGACCCCGAAGTGTTGCGCGCGGAAATTGCGCGCGGGCGGGCCATTGTGCCGGCCAACATTCATCACCGTAATTTACAGCCCATGGCCATCGGTATCGCCAGCAAGTGCAAAATCAACGCCAATATCGGGAATTCTTCCACCAACTCGAATATTGATGAGGAACTGAAGAAGCTGCATCACGCCGTGCACTATGGCGCGGATACCGTGATGGATCTTTCCACCGGCGGGGATATCCCGACGATTCGCAAGGCGATTATTGAGGCTTCGCCCGTGCCGGTGGGCACGGTTCCGGTGTATGAGGCGATTTCGCGGGTGCGGCGGCCGGAAGATTTGACGCTGAGCTTGATGCTGGAAGTGATCGAAGAGCAGGCCGAGCAGGGCGTGGATTACATGACCATTCACGCGGGAGTGCTGCGCCAGCATGTGCCGCTGGTGCGCAAGCGCATTACCGGGATTGTGAGCCGTGGCGGCTCGCTGATGGCGCACTGGATGGAGCATCACAAGAAGCAGAATTTTCTGTACGAGAATATCGAGGATATCTGCAAAATTTTTAAGAAGCACGATGTGAGCTTTTCGTTTGGCGACGGCTTGCGGCCGGGATGCATCGCGGACGCCAGCGATGAAGCGCAGTTCGCGGAATTAAAAGTACTCGGTGAACTGACCACCAAAGCGTGGGAACACGATGTACAGGTGATGATCGAAGGCCCGGGGCACGTGCCGCTGGATAAGATTAAAGAGCAAGTTGATAAGGAGATGGAATGGTGCCACGAAGCGCCGTTCTATACGCTGGGGCCGCTGGTGATCGATATCGCGCCCGGCTACGACCACATCACCAGCGCGATTGGCGCGGCGATGATTGGCTGGCATGGGGCTTCGATGCTGTGTTACGTGACGCCCAAGGAGCATCTGGGTTTACCCAATGCCGAGGACGTCAAGCAAGGCGTGATTGCTTATAAGATTGCGGCGCATGCCGCCGATGTGGCGCGGCACCGTCCCGGCGCGCGCGACCGCGACGATGCCCTGAGCTATGCCCGCTTCCTTTTTGACTGGAACAAGCAATTCGAACTGTCGCTCGACCCGGCCACAGCCAAAGCCATGCACGACGAGAACCTTCCGGACGATTTTTACAAGGAAGCCAAGTTCTGTTCCATGTGCGGGCCGAAGTTTTGCTCCATGAATATCACTCAACTGGCGGACGCCGAGGGCGGTCACGACCAGAGCGAACGCAAACAGAAGTTCGTGGAACTGCTGGCCAAGGTCGAGAGCGCGCAAGTGCCGGTGCAGGGGGACTAATCGAGCGATGGCCTTCCTTCGCGCTGCCAAGACGTCACAGATTGCTCCGGGAACCATCCGGGAGATCGAGGTGGGCGGCAAAACCATCGCCCTGGCCAATGTGGCGGGAAAATTCCACGCCATCGATAACACCTGCCTGCACCAGGGCGGGCCGCTGGGCGAGGGGGAACTTGAAGGTGCGGTGGTCACCTGCCCCTGGCACGGGTGGCAGTTCGACTTGACCAGCGGGAAGATCGTGCAAGACCCATCTGCACCCGGAGTGGCCTGCTACGAAGTGCTGGTGCAGGGCGACGAGATTCTCGTAAACGTCGGTTAGTCCGCTATTTAATCCATTATCAACAAGTTACGCTAGCGCGCCCATCGCCATCGGAACCCTGCTGGCCCTGCCCAGGGCGTCGACAATGCCCGGTGGGCAGAGTGTTCGTGCGATTTCCTCAGCCTGCCGACCCGTAGGTAGCACATTTTAATTGGTTTTGCCTGACGCCTTGTGTATAGTGCTGCGGACCAAAGCCTCGATGTCCACACCTACGCCGCAGCGCCATTATTGGATATTTACCGCCGATCCCCATCATTATCATTGGGATACGCTATTTGTGAAGGGCAAGGAGATGTGGCACGGAGCCAGCTCCAAGCCGGACGCCGTGCGCGCCCTCAAGCAGGTGCGCAAGGGCGACCGTGTACTTTGCTATCACTCCGCGCCGGAGCGCTCGCTGTATTCCATCGCGGAAGTGACCCGCGACCCCTATCCCGACCCTCATGACTCCAAGGGCAAGAATCTGGTCGCGGATTTGCGCGCTTTTGAGAAATTGCCGCGACAGGTAACGCTGGCGGAGATGCGGGCCAACAGCGCGCTGAAAAAAGTAAAGCTGCTCAAGAATGTGCGGCTGATCATCTCGCAGATAAGCGATACCGAGTACCAGGACATTTTGCGTATGGCGGGAATCACCGCCGCACCGGGGATTCCGCTGCCTTAGGCGGACGCGGAGAACCCCGCGAACGCAAGGAGATCCCGAGCGTTTGTACCGCTGCGCGGAGGTTCTTTCCTCGTAGCGCCGGCATCTTGCCGGCCTTCTCAACACACGCCGGCAAGATGCCAGCGCTACTCGGAAAGCGGAGGCTTGCGATGACGGCTGTTAGTTGGCGAAAGCCTTTGGTAATGCTTGTTGCCGCCGTCGTTGCGATCATGCCTGCTCTTCCACAGACGATTCCGCCGAGTGCGTTGCAACAAGCCGTGCCGGGGGACCTCAAGCGCGTGGTTGATTTAAGCTACGCCATCAACGACAAACTGGTGGCTTGGCCCGGCGACGACCGAGTCTTCGAATCCAAGGTAAACGGAACCGTTGAAAAAGACGGGTACTTCACGCGCAGCTTCTGGATGCTGGAGCACTATGGAACGCACCTGGACGCCCCCGCGCATTTCCCTCCTGGTAAAGCCACCGTGGACCAAATTCCCGCCGAAAAGCTGTTTGGCCCTGCGGTGGTAATCGATGTTCAGGCGGAGAGCGCCAAGAACGCCGACTACCTGTTGAGCGTGGAGCGGATTGAACGATGGGAAAAGCAGCATGGGAAAATTCCGGAGCATGCCATTGTGCTGCTGCGTACCGGATGGGCGTCGCGGTGGCCGGACGCCGTGAAATATCGAAATCAGGACGCTCTGGGGAAGATGCACTTCCCCGGCTACTCGCTGGAAGCAGCGAAGCTGTTGCTTGCGCGGCATGTGAACGGACTGGGCTGCGATACGCTGAGCATAGACTATGGTGCCTCCGCGGATTTTCCCGTGCATCATGAAATTTTGGGTGCGGGCTTGTACCAACTGGAGAACCTCGCGAATCTGAGCCAATTGCCGGAGACAGGTGCATACCTGCTGGTGGCGCCCATCAAGCTGGAAGGTGGGTCTGGCGGACCGGCGCGGGTGTTTGCGCTGCTGCCCTAAAAACGGTCGGGACCGAACTCTGCGATTTAGACGCAAACATTTTGCCCCGTCAATACGTCATACAGAGAGTGACCCGCAAGCGGCAGTGTGCCGCGAGAGAGTTCCGCACAAAGGTGGAGGAATGAGGAAAGTTCGGATGGTAAGTGTAGCGGTGTTGCTCTGCGGGTTGCTGGCGTCCGTGGCGCCAGTGCGTGCGCAGGATGCACAATTCCCCGTGGCCACAAAAACATTGAAAAACGGT
>DATFYV010000195.1:0-3103 GCA_035314845.1 Candidatus Acidiferrum sp. | reverse complement strand
ACGTCGCCATCGGCGGCTTGCAGTAGCTTCAGAATAATATTTTCGACGTCTTCGCCGACGTAGCCGGCTTCGGTCAGCGTGGTGGCGTCGACAATCGCGAAGGGCACATCCAGCATGCGCGATAAAGTCTGCGCCAGAAGTGTCTTGCCCGTTCCCGTGGGACCGATCAGCAAAATATTGGATTTGCTCAGTTCCACTTCACCGGGCTGCTTGTTCAGGAAGATGCGCTTGTAGTGGTTGTAGACGGCCACAGCCAATTTCTTTTTGGTGCGGTCCTGCCCAATGACGTAGCCATCCAGGAAAGATTTAATTTCGGGAGGGCGAGGGAGTCTGCGCGCCGGGGCCGCGGCTTGTTCGCGCTTCTCGTCTTCCAGAATGGTCTGGCAGACGCCCACGCACTCGTTGCAGATGTACGCGCGCGGATAGTCGGAAGGCGAGCTGATCAGCTTTTCCACCTGCTCCTGGGTCTTGTGGCAGAAGGAGCAGCGCAAAGGCTCATCTGGATAGGGTTTTTTCACTGGTGTGAAGGCCTCGTCTCCGCTGGGATTGGGGCGAAGTTACTGTCCACATTCTAGGCTGAAAAGTCTCCGAAACGAAATACAAACTCTCGGCGCTGCTACCTGATTACAACCTGTTCTTTAGTACGCGCCTTGCGAATTGTCGCCGCTCCCCTGAGAAACGCAATCCGCAAACGCCCGTTGTTCGATCGCCTAGCGGTGTTTGAAAATAATTTCGTCGATCATCCCGTACTCTTTGGCTTGCGCGGGATTCATGATGTAGTCGCGCTCGACATCTTTTTCGATGCGTTCGGTGGTCTGTCCGGTATGCTGCGCCAGCAGGGCATTGATGGTGGTGCGCATGCGCAAAATTTCTTTGGCGTGCAGGTCGATATCGGTGGCCTGGCCGCCGAGGCCGGACATCCACGGCTGGTGAATCAAGATGCGCGCGTTGGGCAGGGCGAAGCGCTTTTTGGGCGCGCCGCCAGCGAGCAGGACCGCGGCGATGGAGGCCGCCTGGCCGACGCAGGTGGTGACCACGTCCGGCTTCACGAATTGCATGGTGTCGTAGATCGCAAAGCCCGCGGTAATCGAGCCGCCGGGGGAATTGATGTACAGCTGAATATCGCGCTCGGGATCTTCGGCCTGCAAGAAGAGCATCTGCGCGGTGGCCAAGTTGGCAACGTGATCGTCGATCGGCGTGCCGATGAAAATAATGTGCTCTTTCAGTAGGCGCGAATAGATATCGTAGGCGCGTTCGCCGCGGCTGGTCTGTTCCACCACCATGGGAATAAGCGTGGTGGCCTGCGGAGATGCACTACCCGCCGGGAAATCTGTCGCGTGATATGGCTGCTCGTCGAAATTTTTCATTGGTCGCTTTTTAGACAAAGGTTTTTTTGGGGTTAAGACTGTGTATCGGATCCGGCCGCCGCACTGGCACTGGTTTCCGGTTCCGCTGGGGCGACGATCTTGATCCGGGAGTTTTGCGCCAGCCAGTCGAGCGTTTTGTCGCTGCGCAGCTTCGATTTCATCCTATCGAGCGTGCCTTCCTTTGTCAAACTTGCGCGAATGGCCTCGGCGGATTCGCCGCTGTGGCTGGCCATGTGTTCCAGTTCGGCCTGCACTTCTTCGTCGGTGGTCTCGATATTTTCGGCGGAGGCGATGCGGTCCACGATCAGTTCGGCCTTCACGTCGTCGCGCGAGCGCTCTTCCTGGCGGTTACGCAGGGACACCCAGTCGATGTTGACGGCCCGCGGATCCACGCCCTGCTGCGCGAGTTGCCGCACCATGCGCTGCAGGCGCACATCCTTTTGCTGCTCCACCAGCGCTTGCGGCACGGGGAAGTCGTGCAACTTGACGAGCTCGGCGAGGACTTTTTCGCGCTTCATGTCTTTGACTTGGTGCTCGAGTTGGTGCTGCTGATTCTCGCGAATTTTTGTTTTCAGTTCGTCCAGCGTGGTGGCGTCGCTGACGTCTTTGGCGAATTCGTCGTTCAGCTCCGGGAGTGTCTTGGTTTTTACACCCAGCACGTCCACTTCGTAGTGATAGGTCTTGCCCGCCAGCTTGGGATCGGGATAATCCGCGGGATAGTCGACGTCGAACGTTTTGTGGTCGCCGGCGCTGGCGCCGCGCAGATTTTCGTTAAAGGGCGCCATGGTTTCTTCGGCGCCGATGTGGCACAGGACGCTTTCCGCTTGCAGCGGCTCGCTGCCGTCGGTGGGAGTGCCCACCAGTTTCAATTGGGCATAATCGCCATCGGTTACGGCGCGACCTTCGACGGGAGTAAAGGTGGAGGCCCTCTCACGCGCTTCTTCCAGCGCGCGATTCACGTCGGCCTCAGTAACTTCCATAGGCGGCAGTTCCAGCGTCAAATTCTTGTAATCGCCCAGCTCAAATTCCGGTAATACCTCGAAGACCGCCGTGAATTTGAGCGGCTGGCCCTCGTTGAAATCCAACTTCTCCACGGAAGGCTGCGACACCGGCTGCAGCTTCTGCTCGTTCACGGCCTTTTCGAGCTTCTCCGGAACCAACGATTGCAATACTTCGCCTTTGATATCGTCAGCGAAGCGCTTGCGAATCAGCGTCAGCGGCGCCTTGCCTTTGCGAAAGCCCGGCACGTTCGCCAGCCGCGCAAATTCCTTCGCCACTTTGTCCATGGCCTTGGTTACGTCGTCCGCCGGAATCTCCAGTTCTAATTCCCGACGGCAGGTTGCCGCAGCTGCTTCCGCCATAAAAAAAACCTTCCTTGAACCAACAATTTGGTTCAGTTACCAAATTCATTTCAGATGCGAGAAGCATCCTGTATCGCCAGCGCATGCCCTGGCCCGAAGTAACGATTTACTTGGGATGCCTTAAGTAGGTGCCAACCAGGCGAGAGCTCACCCTGCTTGAGCGAAGCACCAGTATATTTGACGCGCCGTGCATCGTCAATTATGACCACACGGTTTTTGGGAAGCAGGTGCTCTTGCCTGTGCCCGGTGGTTGCCGCGACCGCCAGCCGGCTAATCCGCGGCGGCGCTGGGTTCCAGCGCCTTCATCAGATCCGCGTGTAGCAGGCGGTGGAACAGATGTTCGCCGGCTTCGCGGCGGACGGAGAGGCGTCCGGC
>DATFYV010000194.1:0-5839 GCA_035314845.1 Candidatus Acidiferrum sp. | reverse complement strand
AAAGGAGGCGCGCACCACGGTTTTGCCGTCGCTCCAGGGGTCCCAGGCGATGCCCACGCGCGGCGCGACATTGTTGGCATCGGTTTGGATGCCTTTTTCGATGCCAAGAATGTTGTAGCCGGCTTGGGCTAAGGCATCTGGCGGGGCAAATTTCGGCGGGAATTCGATGTCGTAACGCACGCCGTAGTTCAGCGTGACATTGGGGCGAATTTTCCAGGAGTCCTGCCAGAAGGCGCCCAGCGGCTTGTTGGGGAACGAGTCTTTGGGACTGCCGATGCCCTGTACGAAATCGGCAGGGAGGCCCGCGCCGTAGGCTTGCACGGCCGACAACGGCGGCAACCCCAAAGCAGCGGGAAATCCCAGATTTGTCGATGTAAAGGAGCCGAAGTCGTAGACGCCGCCGTAGTTTACCGTGAAGATGGCGGTAGTCGGGATGTAGTCAAATGCAGCGCCGAACTTCATCGCGTGCGCTCCTTTGGTCCAGGAGAAGGTGTCGGCGAATTCGTAGCGATTTTCGGTGCGCTGAATGTAGGAGTAAGGTTCGCGGCCGATGTAAGCGAAGCCGGTGATGTTCACCGCAGGATCGGTACCGCCTGCACCGCTGGAGAAATTGTAATTCAAGCCGCGACGGGCGTATTCGAATAGGAAGTCGTTGACTTTATTGGTGCCGATGATTTTGCTCCACTCGGCGATGCCGGTGATGTCGCGATAAGTCTGTTGCGAGGTGCGGGAGTAACCGTTTTGGCCGTAGGGCTGATCCTGGCCGGCGACTTCGATGCCGGTGACGGTGCTGGGGCTGACGCGACCCTCGAGCATCAATTCGTTGCTGGAATTAATTTTGTGATCGATGCGCAAGGCCCACAGGCTGGTGCCTTCAAACACCGGGAAATTGCCTGCCTGCGAGGCCAGACTGTTATACGACGCGGGAACGAAACAGGGCTGAGTGAAGGGAGTGCAGGTGCTCGAAAAACCGCGAAGTCCCGGAAACCCAGTGAGGCCGGTGGGCCAGACACCATTCACGGCCATGCCGGACGCGGCGCCGGCGACGAACAGATACTGTCCAATTGCTTGCGTGAATGCGCCGGTTGGACCGCTGGCTTGTAGTCCTTGCAGGGTCGCAGGCGAGGTCAGGTAAGAAACCTGCTGCGGAGTTAGTTGCAGGGTGCCGAAGGGAAACCCAATTTGCGTGGTGTCAAACGCCGTCAGGCCATAGTTGCCTTGGCCGATGGACGAGAAACCGGTTTCGTGGCGGCGGGTGATTTCGTAGGAAAAATAATAGAACGTTTTGTCCTTCCTGATTGGTCCGCCGAAGGCGACGCCGGCTTGCACGCGGGTGTAGGCAGGGTCAGGAACGGTGCTGAAGGGATTGACGGCTTGAAAGTTGCGGTTGCGGAGGTAGCCGAAAACGTCGCCGTGAAAGCCGTTGCTGCCGGCGCGGGTGATGATGTTAATTACGCCGCCGGAGGCGCGACCATACTGGAGGGCGGCGTTGCCGGTAATGACCTGAAATTCCTGCACGCCCTCCTGCGAGAGGGTGGAGCGCACGCCATTGGTGGCATTATCGGTGTTGTCGCCGCCGTCGACGAAGACGATGTTGGAACGGCCGCTCTGGCCGCTGATGTTGAGGCCGGAAGTGGGGGCGGCGCCGGTATTGGGGGCGTTGTCGCGGGTAACCTGGGAATCGGTGAGGGTGAAATTGATGTAGTTGCGGCCGTTGATGGGGAGATTGTCGATACGGGTTTGCCCGATGGTTTCGTCGACCTGAGTCTTGGTGGTTTCGATGGCGGCGGTTTCAATGGAGACGGTGACGGTTTGCTGCACGCCCTTAAGTTGCACGTGGGGATCGAAGCTGGCGTTTTCGCCCACGGTGACGACGAGGGACGTATCTTCAAAGGCAGCGAAACTGGCGCCGCCGTCGATGGTCATGGTGTAGCGGCCGGGAGGCAGGGCGGCGAAATTGTAGCGGCCGTTTTCATCGGCGATGGTGCTGCGGGTGATGGTGGTGAGGGGATTGGTGACGGTAATTTTTGCGCTGGGGATGGCCGAGCCCTGAGGATCGAGCACCGTGCCGGACAGCGTGGCAGTATTGACCTGCGCGAAGGTAACCGTCGCACAGCAGAGCGCTATCGCGCACAACGCCATGACACATGACCCCAGCACCCATGACCTCTTCACACACGACCTCTTCACACACAACACCGCCCACACACCAAGCTTGCCATTGCCCTGCATGGAAGACCTCCTAGAATGTGTACCACTTCTCTCGCCACCACCCCCGAGTCGTGGCGAGCCCACTGTTGTTGCTAAGAACGTATAAATCAGCTATTTGGCTTTTACTGTACTGAGCGTGACAATTCAACTGCAAATCATCGCTTTTTTGAATGGTGCTGCGAATTAAGAACATCTCTGGCCGGGATGCGGCAAGTTGTGGCGCGGGAATGATTGGCAGTAAGGCGGATCGTAGCAATGAGGCGAAAGCAACAGTGGAATATAGGCTGGGGCAGAGCGCACAGCCGGGAATGGCTGGGCTACGAGCGGCGCGATTACTTTATGGTGCCGGGCATGTGGCGCTGCACGAGTTTGAAGAGTTTATCGCGGTCTTCGTCCTTCATGTGCACGAACTCGACGCCGCCGCCGTCGGGGCCAACGTTGCGGACCACGGCGGTGAAGTTGATTTTGCGCAGGCCGGAGCGGACTTCCAGACGAATGGAATCGCCGACGCTCAGTTTCTTGGGGGAGGCCAGATAGGCCCCGCCGAGGCTGATGGTTTTTACGCGAGCCAAGCCGGCTTGCGCGCCATCGATGTGGGCGCGGAGCGGCGATTCGAGGGGAATGCGCATGTAGCGGCGCGGAATCACGTAGCTGGCGCTGGCTTGCGCCGCAGCTTCGAAGGCGGCACGCGTGCGGCTGGAGGACGGGCGATTTTCAATGAGGGAGAGAGCTTCCTCGGCGGCGGACCGCAGTCCCGCGGGCTCGGCAAAAGCTAGACCCTCGCGGCCCTCGGCCAACTGCTTTAGCAGCTCTGCCGCTTCGGTGGCACGCATGCGGCCCAGAGCTTCGATGGCCTTGATGCGCACAAACTGGTCGCGCAGGATTTCGTGCTCGCCGGCGGCAATTTCCATGAGTTGCGGAATGGCGGTGCTTTCCTGGGCCAAGCCGATTTGATCGATCATCATGGGAACGACGAGGGGATGGGCGTCGGCGATGATGGCGGAAAATACGAACGCGGCGCTTTGCGCGCAAGCGGAGTTGGAGGGGCGCGAGAGCTCGCTGATGGCCAAATCCTGTAGGTTCCACTCCCAACTGCCGAGGGCCCTGGCGATGCCGCGCAGGAGGCGCTCGGGATCCGCGGCGGAGAGCAGCTTGATGGCGGCGGTGACGCGTTGACGGCGCGCTTCGTACAAGCGGGTTTCCAGCAAATTCAAGACGGGAACGCCGATAGTGCGCAACAGGCGGGCCATAGCGGGAATCATTTCCGCGCCGCGAGGCTCGGTGAGCAGAAGGGTGAGGCGATCGAGCAGGCGTTCCGGGTCGCGCTGCAGCAGGCGCGGCAGGACGGGGTCGAGGGCGCGATTGGCCAGCGCGGCGTCCACAAGCAGGAGCCAGCGATCCTGGGCGACCAAGCGCTGTGAGAGCGCACTGGTGAGTTGATCGTGCTCGCCGTCTTTGGAGGGACGCTCGAGGCCGGTGAGGATGGATTCAAAACCGGAGTAATCGGCGCGGTTCACGGCCACGCGGGCCAGGGTTTCCACGAACGCTGCGAGGAGGGCTTCGGTCTCCGGGATGGTTTCTTCCGCCAAGGCGTTCAAGGCGCCCAGGCTGAGGTCTTCAGGAAGCTGGTTGGGCCACAACGATTCGATGATGGATGTGAGCTCGTTTAGTCCGGCAGCCACGGCACGCCGCGCACCGGCATCGGCGTGAGTGAGGCGGCGTGCGTAGTTCAAAACCACACTGCGCGCTTCGCGACGCTGGGCGTCCGCACCGGCGTGGGTGAGATGTCCGAGGGTCTGGCGCAGGACACCCACTGGGACGCACCACACGTCCGGACCGCGCAAGACCGCGGACTTTTCCCGCGGCGGGAGTTCCATCCAGAATTTTTCCACCAACTGTTCAAGATGCGTTTCTTGGACCCAGGTGGTAGCGAAAGCGGAGAGATGCTGCGAAGCATGCGGCCCGGCGTAGCGGCCGGATTCCTCGATAGCGCGCGCCATGCGCTGGAAGGTGGAGCGAATCAGTGGTGGAGTCAGCGCGCCGGTGGAGAATTCGGCGGTCAGAAATTCGAAAATGAGGCTCTCGGAAAGGCGCAGTAGGTAAGGCTGCGGACGCTCTCCGCCATGAGGCCCATATTGGGAAACGGAGGTCAGGAGCATGCGAACGGTGTCGCGGCTGGCGGTTTCCATGGCTCCGTGAATGGCGCGCGCAGCGTCTTCCGGGGAGAGTCCGCGGGCACTTTCAAGTGGCGGAGTCAGGCGCGACAAGAGTTGCAGAGCCGCCACCAGATCATCAAAATCCGGCGCGGTGATCGGCGCTTCGCTACTTTCGCGCGGAGAGTTGCCGCCATAGGCCACCAGCGCGGCGATCAAACTGCCCAGCACGGTGTCTACCTGGCGATCCGTCTGCGAGTTTACGGAGATACCTTCCACGTGATTCTCCAAGAGTTTCGCCGGCCACCAACTATTTTTGCCCCCACGCGCCGGTATCGTTGATTTTAGCAACGATGCCTGCATCAAGTGCGCAAGCGTGTCTAGTTCGCCCACATGGAACATGCGGGAAAAGCTCAGAGAGTGAATTCCGGCATGCTGCAGATCCGCGGCGAGGGCCTGCATTTCGCCGCGCAGATCGGGAAGCTGGGCCTCGGAAATTTTTGGAGCGACGATGCCGCCGCGCTCGATGCGCAATTCCAATCCGTTCAGCTGCGCCGCCACCGCGCGCAGTTCCTCGTAGGCGCTGTCCAGACTATCCAGCCGCCGGGGATGATTGCGGTCATACAAACGCTCCGAACGCAGCAACAACTGCAGGTTGCGGAGCGCCCGTTGAACATCGATTTGGCCGGCACCTTCGCCATCGATGGACGAAGTACTCAGAGGCCGCGGTGAAACGCGCGCCAGCGGCTCAGCAGCAACGTGCTGCCTAGCTGCAAAAGGCTGTCGATCCATCGGAAGCGTGGCTCTCAAAACCAAGGCGGATCTCCGCGTTCCCCAACTCCAGTGCCGCCGCAGGCACGGACGAGCGATGCGAGTGAAACCTACGAGCGACAGGGCCTAAAAAAGGAAGGTGTTCGCCTGAGTCTTGGGGCGAAAAATCAGGCGGAAACTCCCTGACCAGAGTGTCTGCACGGGAGGCACCCAGAAAAAAGTACGATAAGGCTATTATTTGCAATAAATACCAACGATAGTCCTAGGACTATAGAGCCATGTCCGGTTCAAATTGTTACATGTCGGGCAGATTTCGTTGACGCTAGCGGTTGGGCTTTAGCGTTTCCTCTACGCGGACGGTGCCGCCTTCACTGACTTGCACGGTCCTGCGCGTTGGCTGGAAGCCTTTCATTTTCAATGTGATGGTGTGCAACCCGGCGGGGATTTGCACGCGCGACGGGGTGAATTGCGAGGTGGTGGTGCCGTCTACCACGATTTCCGCTCCGATCGGGGTGGTGGCTACGTCCGCCCAGGCCATCTTGGAAATGTCTTTGGCGTGCATGTGCGCGCTCAATTCGGTTTGAACGTTATCTTTAACTTGGGCCACGCCGGAATAGGCCGCATAGCCGGGCAGGCGCAGCACCAGGTTGTACTGCCCAGCGGCCAGCGGCAGCAAAACTGGGGTTTGCCCGGACTGCTTTGCG
>DATFYV010000193.1:0-6929 GCA_035314845.1 Candidatus Acidiferrum sp. | reverse complement strand
TTGTTGCGTTACGCCGGATTGCTGGCGCTCTTTGCGGTGGTGTACTTGCTGCTGTTGCGTCCGGTCAAGACGCAAGTGCTGCACATATTAGGTCATTCTGGCACCGCGCTGCCCTCGGGCGCGGGGACGACAGCTGCGGCGCTACCGCCGGCGCTGGCGGGCAACATTCCGGATTCCACCTCAGGATTGCCAGCGGTCACGGAAGCCGTGGCCTTGAAGAAGGAGTTGTTGGCCCGGGTTAAAGACGATCCGCAGGCGGCGGGACGTGTGGTGGAGACGTGGATGCGTGAGGTCTAGAGCTGGTTATGGCTAACGCTCCCAACGTAGCGCTCAATGGTCCGCGGAAAGCGGCGATCCTAATGGTGTTGTTAGGGGATGAAGCGGCCGCAAGCATCTACAAGAGCTTGCCGGAAAATATCGTGCGCTCGATTACCCAGGAGATTGCGGAACTCGAGTATGTCTCGCCAGAGGCAGCTTCCAAGGTGTTGCTGGAATACGCGCGGCTCTCGCAGCACGACACCTTTCTGGGGCAAGGCGGCGCGGAGTGCGCGAACCGCTTTCTGACCAAGGCCTTTGGCGTGGACGGCGCGCGTTCGGTGCTAGACGAGGTTTCCCGGCAGCGGGAGTCCAGCACGCAAAACCTGGACACTCTGCAGAAATCGGATCCACAGCAGCTGGCAAAATTCATTCAAGGCGAGCATCCGCAAACCATCGCGCTCATCCTAGCGCACCTGAACTCGCGAATGGCCAGAAGCGTCTTGATTTTGTTACCGGAAAAAATACGGGGGCAGGCGGTGAAGCGCCTAGCGGAGATGCAGCAATTTTCGCCGGAGATGGTGGGGAAGATCGCCATGGTACTGCACAAACGACTGCTGAGCCTGGGGCAGCAAAAGCGCCAAACTTATGGCGGCATAAAAACCGTGGCGGACCTGTTGAATCAAATCGATTCAGAATCCACGCGCAACATTTTGGAGGCCGTGGAGCAGGACAACGTACAACTGGCCACGTCCATACGCAATCTGATGTTCACCTTCGAAGATTTTTTGGAGGTGCAGGATGTGGGGCTGCGCGAATTGCTGGGGCAAGTGGACAAGCGCGTGCTGGCCACGGCGCTGAAGGGCGCCTCCGAAGACCTGCGGAATCATTTTTTCAAATGCATGTCGTCGCGGGCGGTGGAAATGATGAAAGAGGACATGGAGGCGCTGGGCCCACTGCGCAGCCGGGACGTAAATGCGGCGCAACAGGAAGTGGTGACCACCGCGCGGCGGCTGGAGGCTGAAGGAAAGATGGTGCTGAAATCCGAACAAGGGGAGTCCTATGTGGTCTGAGCGATCCAGCACGCAGCAGCAGGAGGCGAGCAGCGAACCATTTCACTATGCGGCGACGGGAAATGGCGCGGTGGGGGTGGCGGAGGAGGTTCCGGACTGGAGCTCGCAAAGCCCGGCACTGCGGGGGCTGGCGGAAAAACGGGAGAAAGAGGCCCTGCAACGCGGAATGCAGGAGGGTGAAGCGCGGACGCGTGGTGAACTCGCAACGCAGGCCGCGGAACAGCGCGCGGCCATCAGCACCGCCCTCGAAGCATTCAAAACTGAGCGCGCGGACTATTTTGCGCGCGTCGAGCCGGAAGTGGTGCAACTTTCGCTGGCCATTGCACGGAAAATTCTGCATCGCGAAGCGCAACTCGATCCGCTGCTCTTGACCGGTATGGTGCATGTGGCGCTGGAAAAGCTCGAGCGGGAAACGCACATACGCTTGCGTGCGCATCCGGAAGACATGCGTTTCTGGATCGCCCATTTTGCGGAAGATGGCGCGGATGGCCGAGCCATTCCGGAACTGGCGGGGGATGGGCATTTGAAACGCGGAGAAATCGCGCTGGAAACAGAAATGGGCAGCACGATGATTAGCCTGGAGACGCACCTGAAGGAAATCGAGCAAGGCTTTTTGGATTTACTCGAGCAGCGGCCGCCGCGCGTGCGTTAATGAGTGAAATTCCCTTGCTGACCCCATACTTCCGGCGCCTGGAAGAATTCTCCACATTGCGTTGGACGGGACGGGTAACGAAAGTCGTGGGCTATCTGGTGGAGTCTGACGGGCCGATATGCTCGGTGGGCGAAGGCTGCGCTATTGTGACGGAAGGCGGGCTGACATACTCCGGAGAGATTGTGGGATTTCGCGGGCGCACGGTGCTCTCGATGCCGCTGGAGCGGCCCATCGGCATCCGCTATGGCGATCGCATTGTTACGCGCGGGACGCAGCCGGCGCTGCGCGTGGGCCCCACGCTGTTGGGCCGGGTGATCGACGGCTCGGGAAGACCGATCGATAAGAAAGGGCGGTATCGCGCGCGGGAATATTGCCCGCTGCAAAACAATGCACCGCTGCCCCTCGAGCGTGAGCCGATTCACGATGCGCTGGGCTGCGGGATTCGCGCCATCGATGGACTGGTCACCTGCGGACGCGGGCAGCGCTTGGGGATTTTTGGGGGCAGCGGGGTAGGCAAGAGCACGCTGATTGGCATGATGACGCGCGCGACGTCCGCGGACCTTACCGTTTTGGCGCTGGTGGGCGAACGCGGCCGCGAAGTACGCGAATTTCTGGAAGAGGCCATCGGGCCTGAAGGCCTGGCGCGTTCGGTTGTGGTGGTATCCACGTCGGACCAATCGCCGTTATTGCGCATTCGCGCGGCACTGGCGGCGACAACGGTGGCGGAATATTTCTGCGCGCAGAGGAAGCACGTGCTGCTGGTGGTGGATTCCCTGACGCGCTTTGCCATGGCGCAGCGGGAGATTGGTTTGGCCGCGGGAGAACCGCCGACCGCAAAGGGCTATACCCCTTCGGTATTCACGCTGCTGGCGCGCCTGATCGAGCGGGCGGGAAATTACGCCAGCGGGAGTCTTACGGCGTTTTATACCGTTTTGATGGAAGGGGACGACCAGCACGACCCCTTGGTGGATGCGGTACGCGCGCTGCTTGATGGCCACGTGGTGCTGGACCGCAAACTGAGCGTGCAGGGGCACTATCCGCCGATCGCGGTGCTGGACAGTCTGAGCCGGCTGATGCCCGCGGTATGTTCCAGCGAGCACATCGAGAAGGCGCGGCGCATCCGGCAATTGCTGGCGGCCTATGGAGCGTCGGAAGACCTGATTCGGGTGGGTGCGTATCAGAAGGGTGCGGATCCCCTGCTGGATCGCGCCATCCTAGCGCTGCCGGCGATCAACGCGTTTCTGCAGCAGAAAAAGACTGAAGTTGCGCCTATTGCGCAGACCCTTGCGGCGTTGCAAAAACTTGCCGGTTAGAGCGGTCATGCCCTTTCGTTATCGACTGCAATCCGTATTGCGCTTGCGCCGCAGCCTCGAACATCAAGAGGAGCAGCGGCTCTTTGCTCTGGCAGCGGTCGTGAACCGGCTGCGCGCGGACTTGGAGACTCGACAACACCTGGATCTTGCCGCGCGCCGCGCGGCTCTCGCGGAGATGGGTACACTCTCCTCTGGGGCGCAGCTGCAATTTCGTGCGTGGTGTGACGCGGCGAGCCTTCGGGTGATCGAACAGCTGAAAACGCAATTGCAGGAGGCGGAACGCAAGCGTCTGGAGCAGGTGAAGGTATATCAGGAGGCCCGTCAGGAGCGCGAAGTTTTTGAAGGTCTGCGCGAGCGCCAAGAGGAAATATACCGGAGCGAATGGGCGCGGCGTGAGCAACAGGCTGCGGACGAATCTTTCCTAATCCGGACATTTCGTACACCGCAGGACTGATTCTTGCCGGGGGCCGGGCAAATCGTGCCGTGCGGCGTGGAAGGGGCCGGCGGTGGTTCGCGAACGTGGTCCGTTGCAGTGCGAAATATCCCGTTTAGTTCGTTGCTTTTGCGTGCGTGCCGCCATCGTGTCTTGGTTGGTGCGCGGTGGACCGCCAGTTGCAACTCCTGGTTTTGCGCTTAGCGCGCGTTCATGCAACCGGCAGCCATTACGAGTATAGAAAACCTGGTGGCCAGTTCTGTGCCTTCCGCGTCGTTCGCGAAGGTCGCGGAATCGCAGAGCGTAACCGCATTCGCGGGTATGATCCGCGAAATTTTGCAGCGGCCGCAGAACGTCGCTGCGGGGGGAGTTCCTGCGCTGCAACGGCTTGCGGCAAAGGCTGGCGACCCTGCAAAATCGCCAGGGCGAGCTTTGTCGGCGGTTTTCGTTCTTGCTACCCGCCCCGCGCCAGTGCCTCCCGTTCCGAACACCATCATCGTATCGCCGCAGCACGGTGACGATGTACAGCAAGGCGCCAGTCCGCTGTCGCCGCTTGATTTGACGGGGCCCAAAGCGACCGCGGCAGCAGCAATTCCTGGACTCGCACCCCTTACCGCACTGACGTTCAAAGTGGATTCGTCCTCGACTTTGGCAACAACAGACGTAGTGTTACCCCCGGCCTCGCAAACGGCCGTGGCGCCGAATCGAGGCGCCGACTTGTCGCACGCGGCTAAAGCGCTCACGTCAGAACTGAATTTGCATTCGAATCCAACTGACGATGGGGCGGCCGCCTCGCACACGAGCGTTCCGATTACGCTCCCCACTCCCGCAACTACGTTCTCCATCCCGGGTTCGCCGCTGGCGGAGTCGCAAGTGGTATCGGGCCCGCCCGCGCTGGCCGTCCTTTCCTCCGCCGGCGATTCCGTTGGATCGGCATCGCATGACCCACTGACATTTCTGCGGGCAGAATCAGTGCCGCAGGCTAATAACTCGTTCGATGATTTACTTTCGTCGAGGTCCGGTGCCGGCGGCGATACCGTAGACACTCCGTCGCCTGTTTCAGACAACCCAACGCCCGCTGCGCAGCAGCCAACGGCAAGCGGGGATTTGGCTGGGTCCTTGAAAGCAACAGCTGCTGATGCTGTAGGCCCGAAAGTTTCTGCTGGACGGTCTCAGGCCGGGGAAATTTTTTCGGGCCTAGCGAATTCACTCGCGTTGATGGGCACTACCAGTGCGGATTTCAGGCAGGTGAACAGCGCCGCAAGCCGTGCTACAAATTCCGCAACCCTTGCAACGGGCCTCGCCGCAAACCTTGCAGAGGGCCTTCCCGTATCGAGTTCAGGCGGGGGATCGGCGATGCCGCTACCCTTGGCGCGGGCGATTGCCACGGCGCCCGCATCACCACTGCCGTTGCCTGAGATATCGCGCGTCGGAATCGCCAAACTGGACTCGGGAGCAGCGCCCTATGAAACAACGGTAACAACCGCCGCTAAAGAACCAGCACACATCGCGTTCTCGCCTGAGATTCTTTCGCGGATACTGATTGTTCAGCATTTGATTCTGACGTTGGATCCCGTGGTTAAGGCGAGTCCACCGACTGGCCCTGCGTTGCCACAGCGCGTTGTTGCGCCCTCGGATGCCGACGGGTCCAATACCGGAAACGGCTTTTCACAGGACGCGGCGCTCGAGCATCGTTCTCCTGGCACGGCGGATTGGAACGCGACGGCAGCCGTTTCCTTGTCGAAAAACGCCAGCGGCGGAGGTTTTGCCCCGGTACCCGAAGCAACACCGCAGACGCCGCCCAACGCCACCCCGACAAGCGTTGCCCCATCGCTCGTTCCCCCCACCAGCGCACCGCCATCCTCCGTCGTAGTCAGCGCCCAGCCGCCCGCGCCGCACGAGAATCTCAGCTCCGATCCGGCTCCCCAGCCGTTGCCCGCCCCTCAGATGGATCCCCCGAACGCCGGCCATTTTGTAAGCGACGCGCAGCTTTCCCAAACCGCCGGGCGCAGCGAGATGCGCATCGCGCTGCGGAGCGACAATTTGGGCAACATCGAAGTGCACGCCAAGTTTACGGGCGACAGCCTGGGCGCCAACATTACTGTCGAAAAGCGCGACGCACACACTGCGCTGGCCAACGACCTGCCTGCTTTGCAACAAGCGTTGAGCGACAAGCAGTTACGGGTGGGACAAATCTCGCTGCTGCACGGAGCATTGCAAGCCGCTGGCGGCGACTCTTCCGCGCAGCATTTCGGAGGACAAGGGCAGGGTACACAACGCCAGGGACAAAATTTTTCTCGGGCGGCGACGGCAGACGTTTCGGGCAGTTTTTTGCCCCCTACGGTTTTCAGCACAGAGACTGCAGAAATCTTTAATGCACAGGGCAGATTAAGCGTGCTCGCCTAAGAAGCGAACACAGAAGGAGCAAGGCATGTACATTCACAATCCTAGTCTTCACCCACTCACGCCGCTGGACTCCAGCGCTAGCGGTGTGGCTGGCACACCAAGTTCCGGCTCCTCGAGTGCGACTTCGGGGACCACGGCGAACAATACGCTGAACGCCAATTCCTTCATCACCCTGTTGACCACGGAGTTGCAAGCACAGGATCCGACCAATCCTCTGGATCCGACCACCTTTGTGAGCCAGCTGACGGAGTTGAACAGCCTTCAGGAGCTGCTGCAGATCCGTGCGGACCTTGATTCCTTGGTCAGCGCCACAGGCGCGGCGTCTTCCGGAACGGGCGGCGGGACGTCCGGGGGAATAGGCGCCGTGGCGAGCGCCAACGCCTTCGGCACGGCACCCTCGAGTGCGGCAGCCAGCGCAGCCTCGGCGCTGCAAGCGCAGATCAACTCGTCGGCGAGCAACTCGCTGGCTTCGCTCAAACCTTTGCTCAACAGCTCCATAGCCGCCGCACCGGGTGCGTCGTCGTCTTCATACTCGAAACTGGGTTCTCTATCTAAAATTTTCTAGGAGGCATAGCATGGCATCTCTATACGTTCCATTGACGGGTCTGGAAAGCAGTTCGGAGGCGCTTTCCGTCACGTCCAATAATCTAGCTAACCTAAATACCGTCGGCTTTAAGACTCAGCGGCCGCTCTTTGCCGATTTGTTTTATCAACAGATTGGCACCAGTGGCGACGGCGATCCCAAGCAGTTGGGCGTGGGCGCGACGGTCCAGGCTGTGGATTCCGAGTTCACCCAA
>DATFYV010000192.1:0-4204 GCA_035314845.1 Candidatus Acidiferrum sp. | reverse complement strand
TGGCCGTCCGGTTGTTCGAGCGCTGCGGTATGCAGCATTCGCGCCACGCCGTTGTATCTCAAGGCCGGCTTGAAACTGGGCTTCGATGCGCCCGCGGAGAGCGACGCCGCCAACGATACAAAGGGCGGCTTGAGCTTTGATGAATACGTCTCCGATCCCGCAAAACCCGTGCCGTACCGGGCGCGTCCCACGCGACCCATGGGTTATAGCAATGGCCTCACGTGGCCTCTGTGGCTGGTCGACGACCAACGCGAAGCCTCGGGGCGCACCGACGTGGTGGCCTTTGTCTCGGAGGTGCTTCACGGGCCAATGAAAATTAGTGGCCAGCCAATAGCCAATCTGGTGGCGTCCACTAGCGGGACCGATTCGGATTGGGTGGTCAAGTTAATTGATGTCTATCCCGACGAGGTGGCGAGCGACCCGGGCATGGGCGGTTATCAACTGATGGTATCCGGAGATATTTTCCGCGGCCGCTATCGCGAAAGCTTGGAATTTCCGAAAGCCATCACACCGGACAAGCCGCTGGTCTATCGCTTCGCACTGCCTACGGCGAATCACGTTTTCTCGCCCGGGCATCGCATCATGGTGCAGGTGCAGTCCAGCTGGTTCCCGTTGTACGACCGCAATCCGCAGACTTTTGTGCCCAGTATTTTCTGGGCCCAACCCGGCGACTATCGAAAAGCCACGCAGCGCATCTACCACGTGCCGGGCGAAGCCAGCTTTGTGGAACTGCCGCTCGTTACTGCGCCTTAATCGTTTTCAGAAATTGGACAATCTCCGACTTCCGTCAGCGGCCGAATTGCCGTAAGTGGTGGTCGGCGTGGAGATAGCCCCAGCGCAGCCATTCCGCGCGCGTCAGGCGGCCGAAAATCGGATGGGGAATTGAAACATCCATGCGATTGCCGCAGAAGCGATCCAGCACGGCAAGAAGATTCTGGCGGTCTTCGTCAAATCCCGCCGGTGGTGTCCCGCCTACTTGCTGCTCCATCTCTGGCCGGGTGGGCAAGCCTTTTGGCCATGGCAGCGGCGTATTCAGTGCTACCCACTTGACCAGCGTGCGCTGCAGAAATCCAGTCGCGGAGCTTACGGTTTTCTCGCCGATCGCCAGTTGATAGGCATCGCTGAGGTGGCAAATCATTTCGTGCGCGGTCATCTTTCCCCAACGCCGCTCATCCGCAGACGTGAGCGTAGCGAAGCGCCCTTCAATGGATTGACGGTCGGCGGTTGATTCCAGTGTGCGCATAGGCTGACGATGATTTTGAGACCACGAGTTCGGGCCTCGAATACGCTCCACAAACTTCAATCCCCCAACTGCTCGATCTCCCCAAAACGTTTCAACCCTTCTTCATCCGCCGGGCCGGTACTATGACCTCCCATGCGGAAACAGTGGCCATCGGGATCCACCACATTCATTTCCCGGGTACCCCAGGGCATATTCGTCGGTGGCTGGCGAATGATCGCGCCGCTGCTCTTGTACTCCTCATGCAACGCGTCGACATCCTTCATGAAAATGGACATCCACATACCCGGCCGCCCTTGCGCACCTTCGCAGAAGAAAATATCCACTTTGCCGCGCGTCACGCAACCGAATGTCGGCGGCTCGCCCCAGTCCCACTTTTTACGAAACCCCAGCTTGTTCACGTAATAGTCCATGGAGACAGCAAAATTCTTAACATTCAAGATGGGGATCACGCATTCAAATTCATTCATGGAAAAAACTCCGGTGCGGCGACGGCGAGTTCCGCAAGAGCAGAGCTTATCAAAACCGCGCAGTCCGGTCAGCCGCGAGCGGCAGGGTGCGAGCGAACCGCGTCCCGGCCAAAATCGCTGCGCGATTGCGGCCAGAGGTGGAAGCCACTATCATGGCAAGCGCCCTGTGGCCCAAAGCCAGAATGTACGATTCACACTCGAACGAAGGAGATTTGCGATGAAACGCTGGATAGCCGGACTGATTACTTTCGCCGTGTGCGCGCTGCCCATGGCGGCTGCGGATGACAGTAAGGAAACGGACCGCTTGCAGAACGCCGGAATGGTGCTGCAGGAGATCCTGAACGTGCCTGACGATATTCCGCAAGACCTGCTGCACAAAGCCGAGTGCGTAATCGTATATCCGTCGGTGTTGAAGGCAGCGTTTGTCGTGGGTGGCAGCTACGGCCGCGGCGCGATGAGCTGCCGGACGGGAGAAAATTTTACAGGGCCATGGAGCGCGCCAGCGATGATGGCGCTGGAAGCCGGCAGTTTCGGGTTCCAAATTGGCGGGCAGGCCACCGACTTCGTGCTGCTGGTGATGAACGATCGCGGCGCGCGCGCGATCTTGAGCAGTAAGGTGAAACTCGGCGGAGACGCCGCGGTCGCTGCCGGTCCCAAGGGCCGCAATGCGTCTGCATCCACCGATGTGACCCTGCGCGCGGAAGTATTGAGTTACTCGCGTTCGCGGGGACTCTTTGCAGGCATATCGCTGGAAGGCTCAACCGTGCGTCCCGACAATGACGCCAACGAACGCCTGTACGGCAAAAAGGTTAGCGCCCAAGACATCATCTTTAAGGGTGTGGTGCGCACGCCGCCCTCAGGTCAGCGGCTGGTGGCGGCGCTCAACCGCCACGCGGGCAAGGCAAAGGCAGCCAAGGAGTAGTTGCGGCGCGCAAGGCGTCAAATGCAAAGAGGGAAGATCTTGATCTGCCCTCTTTTTTTGTTACAGAACGACGCAGCAGTGAGCGGTTTCGTTCGCTCTTTTAGACCGGCAGCGCAGCGGAGGCGTGCCTCGCTCCGTCGCGTTTCTCGTCGTGATGGAACTGCGCGGCTTCTGTAGACCCAGCTAACGCGGTGGTGGAAGATTCGCCGCCGCTGACCACGTGGGCGATCTCATCGAAATAGCCGGTGCCCACGAAAGCCTGGTGTTTTACCGCGCGGTAGCCCTGATCCTGCGCGGCGAATTCCTCCTGCTGCAGCTTGGAGTAGGCAGACATACCCGCCTGGGCGTATCCGCGCGCCAGATGGAACATGGACATATTTAACGCATGGAACCCGGCCAGGGTGACGAACTGGAATTTGTATCCCATTTTGCCGAGTTCGCGCTGAAAATCGGCAATCGCGTTATCGTCCAATTTTTTCTTCCAGTTGAACGATGGCGAACAGTTATACGCCAACAGCTTGCCGGGGAATTTCGCGTGAATGGCGTCGGCGAATTTGCGGGCTTCGGCCATGTCCGGCGTGGAGGTTTCGCACCACAGCATGTCGGCGTAGGGCGCGTAGGAGAGGCCGCGGCTGATGGCCGCGTCGATGCCGCCGCGGAATTGGAAGAAGCCTTCCGGCGTGCGTTCGCCGTGGATGAATTCGCGGTCGCGTGCGTCGGCGTCGGAGAGTAGCAGTCCGGCGGAGTTGGCGTCGGTGCGCGCGATCAAGATGGTGGGCACGCCGCAGACGTCGGCCGCCAGACGCGCGGCGGTCAGTTTCTCGATGAATTCGCGCGTCGGTACCACCACTTTGCCGCCCAGATGGCCGCACTTTTTTGCCGAAGAAAGTTGGTCCTCGAAGTGCACTCCGGCTGCACCCGCTTCAATCATGGCTTTCATCAGCTCGTAGGCGTTCAGCGAACCGCCGAAACCGGCTTCCGCATCGGCCACGATGGGCGCGAACCAGTAGGTGCCCGCGGTGTTCACCGCGTCTTTGCGCTCCACCGACTCGATTTGGTCCGCGCGTTGCAGTGCGCGGTTCAAGCGCTGCACCAGTTTTGGCGCGGAGTCGCAGGGATACAACGATTGGTCGGGATACACGTCACCGGCGGAGTTGCCGTCCGCGGCGACTTGCCAGCCCGAACCATAAATGGCCTTCAATCCGGCTTGCACCATTTCGATGGCCTGGTTGCCGGTGATGGCCCCCAGCGCCGGAACGAAGGGATCTTCTTGCATCAGCTTCCACAGGCGCTCCGCGCCCAGGCGCGCCAGCGTGTATTCTATCTGCACCGACCCGCGCAGGCGCAACACGTCGGCATAGGAATACGTGCGCGTGATGCCGGCCCAGCGCGGACTGCTGGACCAGTCCGGGTTCAGTTTGTTGCTTGCTCCGTTGGTGTTCGGCGATGACATAGATGCTCCTTCATTCAGAAATACAAAAAATTTCATCCGATGGCCCGTGTTAGCTGGAAAATCCCGAAATCGCATCCCAGCAAAAACCTTGTCGCGATGCACACTGTATTGCCGTGCGC
>DATFYV010000191.1:0-3982 GCA_035314845.1 Candidatus Acidiferrum sp. | reverse complement strand
GGCACAATCGCGGGCTCCAGCGCCCGCTGCAGCTGCTCGCGGTACTCCGGCTCCGCGGGGTCAGCGTCCTGCAAGCGTTCCTGCACCTCGGTGCGCAACTGCGCGAAGCGCTCCTTGAGCTTTTCGTCGCTGAGCGCCTGCACCTCCGGCTCCGCGGCATTGATGGCCGCCACGTTGGGCTGCAGTTTCTTCACATCGCGTTCGTGCTTGGTGCCGATGAAGCGCGCCACCACGCGGTCTAGTATCTGAGCTGCTTCCATGAAGGGCTTCGCCGTTTCCTGACGGTATAGGTTTAGATAAGCACGCGCTGCTAACGCCGCGAGCCACGCGGTACACGTAACACCTTATTCTAACTGGTTGGATGCAAGAGCGCCAAGGAGGGTAAATCGCCCAAGGATAACTAGCGGCCGGCGGGAACTTCCTCGCGTTCGGCGGGGGAACCGGGTTCCGGAGTAGCGGTAATGATCGCGCGGCTATCGACGAGCAGGCGGCGATATTTGCCGCGCTCTTCCAGAGACATATCCACAATTTCAAAAGCCATGTCTTGCGCGCGGTAATCGCGAGTCATGGCCGTGGCTTGCAGATTGCGCAGGCCTAGCTGCAACCGCAACTGCAACTGCGTTCCCGGAGCGAGATGGCGGCTAATGGTGGCCAGGCCGCCCGCGAGACTGGCGGTTTTGATGTCCAGCGAGCAGTTTTCCTTGAGGTTCGTGCTGATGGCCCGTACCGGTTTGCGCAAACGCACTCGGGGATGACGGCGCTGGCGCACGAATTTGGAATCGGGCGCAACCTCTAGGGGGGCCAGCGCCAAATCGTCGGTATCGATTCCGGCTTTGGGACAAAAATCCTTGAACCAGTCCGGTTGCAATTTTTCCAGTGCTTGCAGCGCAGCGATGCGCAACTCCTGCGGATGCGCCCAGCCAAAAACCTTTCTCGCGGTGACAATGCGCTGCAGGGCGGCAGCGGACTCCGGAGCGGCGATGCGGCCGAGGGCCTCGATGGCTTTCACGCGCAGGTACGCGCCGCTGCCCACCGGCAGGTCTCCATCCGCAATGGTCAGCAAGCGCCCCAACGCGGCACGATCGGAGGTGACGCCAATCTCGTCGATGACCAGGGGAATGACCAGCGGATCCACGTGGTCGATCAGTTCCAGAAGAATGGCGCAGCGACCCACGGCGCCCGAGGAAGAAATCTGGCGAATGATGCGGTCCTGCGCGGTGCGCCCAAAATCCTTCATGCGCCCGGGCAGGAATACTTGTACCGCTGGCGCGTCGAGTTTCGTCAGCAAGCCGGCCATCTCCACGGCTTCGGCGACCGGGCCGCCGCGCAAGGTGCTGCGCAAATACTGCAAACCCTCCTCGCCCAGGTCGTGCGCCAGATTGGAGACGTGTTCGGAATCATCGCGCAGCGCGCAGCGATTGAAGCGCGCCGCCAATTGTTCGATGGCCGATTGCGGCAGCATCTTCAGCACGCTGGTCAAGCCTGCTGCGGCTTGCCGCGCGCGCAACGCTTCGTCCACAAACTCCGGTACGCGCTCCTCGATGCCCATCTTCGAGCGCAGCGTGCGGCCCACGCCGGGACGTTGCGCCTCGACGGCGGTTAAAAGATCCAGCGCCTGCTCCATGGCCGGATAGCAGCGGCTGGTGGCGGCTTCCTGGCTGAGGCGCACGAACGCGGCGCTCACCAGTCCCTGCAACTCGGCGTCTTGCTCGAGGTTTAGACGCAATCCGAGATGACGCAGCGCTTCCGCGAGTAACTTGGGATCCGCCTTGGCGTACAAATCGGCCATCTCGGAAAGCCCCACGGCGGTTTTCTTGCGAGCATCGGTCTCGTCGCTGTCCGCACAAGCCGCGTAATTCTGCAGAATACTGATGGCTTCCGCCACGTTGCCCTGCGCGATCAAATCGCCCACGTAGGACTGCACGTTGCGCGGCGGAATGCACCACGCTTCGTGGGAAAGCAGTACTTCGCGCTTCCCGCTCTCCGGCACCGCGGCCCAGAACTGCCGGTCCAGAATTTCCCGGTGCGATTCCTGCAGGATGCCCGCCTCGCTCATCTTGTCTTCGTGAGCGCCGAGAATCTTGCGTAAATTGTCGATTTCCGCGTTCATGCGATCAAGCATCTGCCGCACGGCGTTGACTTTCACCTCGCCCTGTTCAAACCGTTCCAGCGCAAACCGGATGGCTAAGTGTTCCGCGAGTTGCACCAGAACGGATTCGTCCGGCTTGCCTACGGGTGCTTGTGCGGCCAATCCCGCTATGGCCTGCTTCAGAGTGTCTTGTGCCCGCCCGGGCAGTTCCGCCATTTGCGCTTGAAAGGCACCGGCCGCGGCCACGCCGCCAGTCGCACCCATCTGTCCAAAACTCGTGAGGGCATTCAGAATGCCGTAAAGCTCATCTTCGCTCGGCTCTCCAGTGCGCATCATCTTCGCGACGGTGGGAGTCGGGGCGATAAACTCACCGGAGCCCACGGCATCTTGCAGCGCGCCTCCGTCGTAGACGCTGCCGCCAACGGTGGTTTCCGCGGCAACGCGGCCAGCATTGCCACTCGCCGTACGTGCTCCGATTCCATCTCCAGCGGGTCCGCCCTGCCCGCCCTGAGCGGTTGAGCCGCTAGAAGCGCCGTGACCGCCGGATTCGCCGCCGCTCTTGGAGCCCTGCGCCGCGGCAATTAGCTCCAGTAATTTTTGCGGGTCGTTCAGCCATTTCTTAAAATCGTCTTGTTTATCGCCCATGGAAGCGGCCGCGAGTTGCGCCGCCATGCTCGCGTCTTTCAGCCGCGCATCCGTGGCCACGAAACAAATCTCATTGATGCGGATACCGCGTGCGTTGGCCAGCGCGGCTTTTAGTTGCAGCGCCAGTTCGGATGGTTTGGATTTTCCGGTGGGAAAGGCGTGCGCGAAGTGCACCAGTTCGTCTCGCGTGACGGAAGGAAAAAACTGCACGCTGGCCAGGCCCGCGGCCGAGAGCAGCGATGCAAACTGCTTTTCCGCCGGCGCGCCCTCCAGCGGAACGCCGTCGAGCAGCAATTGCGAACCAGTGGCACCCAGCAGCAATCCCGATTCGCTGCCGGGAGGAATGGCGGATTGCAGTTCCTCCCAGGCGGTATCCAGCTGTTCCATGGTCCGTGCGTGATCGTAACCATACAGGCGGGCGAACTTCAGCAGAATGTTCAAACTGCGAACAAAAGCTCGGCCGGAGGTACTTTTGGGATCCGATTTCATAGTACGTTCGCTGGTCTCGCAATAGGACTAACTAGCTAGTACGTTAGGAGCGCCGCTCGTTTGGGGCAATGGTACAAACGGTCCATGTGCTCCGCCCGCCACGCCACCATGCGGACAAGTACGCCGCCTGCCCGAAAGTACGGGCGGCTACCGGCCGTACAGGTTGGCTAACTGCGATTTCGATAGGAACCGTTCCGCAGATTAGTGCTTGGAGAGGGTAATGCGCCCGCGGCGGCGCGTGCGGTTGGTAACCGCGGAAACGATGGGCAGGCCTCCCACTTCCAGGAGCATTCTGCGCAGTCGCCCGCGATCGTCAAGGTCCATATCCACAAATTCAAAGGCCATGGCCTGCGGCCGCGCGCCGCGCACCAGGGCTTGCGCTTTGATATTGCGCACGCCTTGCGACAACTTCAAGGTGATGAGCGACCCTGGGGCAAGATGGCGTTCACCTGCTCCGATGCCCCCGCCCAAATTCAACTCCGGAATGGACAGCCGGAAGTTTTCCCGCAGGTTGGTGGTCATGCCTATGACGTTGCGGGCCAGCTTCAGGCGCGCGTACCGTCGCTGACGGATAACCGAAGTGGAAGTATCCGGATCGAGCGGCTCAAGTCCCAAGTCTTTGCGTTCCAGGCCGCTGGCCGCGGTTTTTTCCATAGCCATGGCCGGATCGATGCGCGTCAGAGCCTGCGCCGCGGCAATGCGCGTCTCGGTGGGATACTGCCACCTCCACACCTGCCGGGCATCCAGAATGCGCTGCAA
>DATFYV010000190.1:0-9493 GCA_035314845.1 Candidatus Acidiferrum sp. | reverse complement strand
CAGGCCCGCGCGTGGACTTCGTTCGCCCCCTCGATCCTGGCGTGCGCCACAAAATCCTTGGTCTGCAACTCCAGATGCACCCGGCTGTACACCTCGGTCTGCGTCATATCCAAAATGAACTGCGTACTCCCCGCGACCGTAGCGGGTTGCAATACCTTGCAGTCCACCTGCTCGCGAACCGCAGCGCCCGCGCCGCTTTGCACCACGTAGGGCACTTCCACTCCGCCGGAATACAGCCGCACGTCACCCAGATCCGCCCGCGTATGTTCCCACATCGTCGTGTCCACCACCACGTACTGCTGTCCCGTGCCCGCTGCCAGTTCCACCCCGCGCTGAAACTCCAGCGACGTGATACCTCGCAAGGCAGTCCCCCGCGCCAGCGCGCCTTGCACCAGCAGAGCCGCCGTCGCCGCCACCACTGCCCGCTTCATTCGCATTTCAATTCTTCTCGCCGGATAATTTCAGCCAGTCCCGTTGGTACACGAAGGACACCGCCAGCAACACCCCACCCAGCGCCACGAAGCTCACGATTCGGTAGCCTTTGTCCAGCGCCGAAACGTCGTACAAAAATACCTTCACCACCGTGAACGCAATCAACACCAGCGCCTGCCACCGCACAAACGCGCTGCGTTTCCAGAAGCCCACTGCCATCAGTCCCGCGCCGTACAGCAACCAGATCGTGGAATACGTGAAATCTCTCAGTACCCGCCACTGCAAATAGCTAAAGGCTTCGCTGTTAATTCCCACGCCGTAAGGATGCGCCATGCGCCGTTCAAAAAAATCCCCCGCCTCCAGCGTCAACGCCGTCAGCGCCAGCGCGCTAAACGCGATTTTGGCGAACGATAAAAATGGCCGCATATTCTCCGAAGCGATGGGTTCCGCGTACTTGATAATCGCGCCGAGCACCGCGACGGCCAATGCATACGTCATGAACCGCTCGTTAAACACCAGACGCTGTGTGGGCTCCCAGGAAAAGAGCAGTAGCCGGAGAATTCCCAGCACCAGCGCGATGATTCCCAACCTTCCCAGCAGCCGCACTCCGGTCCGGCTCGCAATCCACAGCAGCGCCGCGGATTCCACCATCCAGCCCACAGCGATCCAATGCCCGTCGAGTTTCAGCGGCACCGCGATGGTGATGAACGTGACCGCCAGCGTAATGTGCACCAGGCGAATCGTTCCCGTCGTCTCTTCCGGATGCAGCCGCCGGAAGCCTTCTGCCAACGCCAGATAGCACGCTGCAATCGCCAGCGCGTACCACGTCAACGCATCGCGTTGCACCTCGTACATCGCCCAAAGCGACCCGAAGTAAGCCCCCGCGTTCAAAACCGCCAGCACGCTGGCGACCGACAATTGTCGCCCCCCGTCCTCCTCGTCTTTCTTCCCCAGCAACGGCCCCAGCGCGAAAATCGCCGCAAATAGCGTTACGAATACCACGGTTTCCGCTCTGTAAGCTTCCCGGTAGTAGGCGGACGCCCACGCGGCTACCAGGACTTCCGTGCCAATAAGGCTGCCCCAAGCCAGGTTCAGCCACGGCTTGAGCATCACCAGCACAAGCACGGCAATGTCCAGCAGTGCTACGTAGGCAAAGAGTTCCGCTTCGTGATTCTGACCCGTCGAGAGCAGCAGCGGCGTCGCGAATCCCCCAGCCAGCGCAAACACCGCCAGCACCATCGCATCCTGCGTCCAAGCCAAAACAATTGCCGACGCTGTCACCGCAGCCATCGCCGCGAACGCCACCTCCGCGGGAATCAACTGGTACATCTGGAATGCTGCCCACAGCGACAAATACAGCGCTCCCAGCCCCAGCGCCTTCAGCGAATAGGAAAACGCCGAATGGCCTTTAGCGCGAAACCGCTCGCTCCACAAGATCAGCGCGATGCCTGCCAGCAAGCCGATCCCGATGCGCCCGCTCGGCCCGATCCAATTATTGTCAAACGCGTATTTCAGAAAATAGGAAATGCCGGTCAGCACCGCCACGATTCCAATGCGGTTTAGCCAATATTGCCCAATTTTTTGCTCCAGGTCCGTTTCCGGCTTGGGGCCCAGACGATTGATTTGCTGCAGGGAGAATTTAGGCGGGCCGCCCGCTGTTCCACCTGGCGGAAATGGCGGCGGCGCACTCGATCGCGTATCGACTGACCGCGTATCAACTGGTGGTAAAGTCTGGCGCGGTTCGAGTGGCGGAAAACGTTGCGCCGGCTGTCCGCTGTCAGCCGCTTCGGCCGAGCGCGGCGGAATGTGCTGCGCTACTTCTCCAGTCACTGCGCTTGTTGCTGGAACCTTTGGCGCTTCCGCTGGAGGTTTTACGGGTGTGCCGGGCTTGGAAATTCTGCCGGCTTGCAGCTCCAACTCATATACTCGGCCCGCTACGCTCGCCAGTTGCGAACGCAGCAATTCCAGTTCGCGGGCCAGGGCTTCTGGGGATTTGTCCACCTGCGTAAACTACTTTACAAGTGCGCCGAACGCAACAATCCAGGTTTCCCCTGCTGCCAAAGAGCAAATTCGCCCATGCGCACAGCTGTGGCTAATCGGCGTTGTCGATTTGCGCGCGCTGCAATCGGTCCGAGATGCCGAAGAACGGCACCGCCTCCACGACGTTGGACTTATCGGCCGCTTCAGTCTCAAGCTTCCCAGCAACGTTCATCGCTAGGCTTCCATAAGGCTGGACCGGCGATCCGGGCGGCGCCGGCTAACCACCCATTTTTCTATTGTAAAAAGCGTGTCAAGCAGCGGTCAGCGTGTATCCGGGTGATGGTTGGAACGTAGCAACAACGTCATGCAGCAACTTTCCTTTGTGAATAAAACAGAAAGCCAGCCCCATCTGTGACTCCGTCGGCGGTTACTTGGTTCAACGGCACGCCTTCGTGCGCCAGCACCGGATACATCCGGGTAATGTCCCGAACGAAAGGGTCTCCAGTTTTCAGGACCGTGACCCTTGAGATCGCCAACTTATTCTCGAGGCCAAGAGTCTGATGTAATTCGCGGGCAATGATTTTGGTTGCCTCGGCAACCCCAAGTCGTTCGGTCCAATCGGAGGATACGATGAGGTTCCAATTCGAGGACATACCAAGTGCGGAATTGTAGAGCATCGCAAGATTGAAATCGCCATAGCTGGCGCGCAACTTTTCTATGACTTTTCGTACGTCCGTCACCAACGTGAAGATATACATGCCAATACTCCGTCTGGGTAGCCGCTAACAGCCTCTAGAATACCCCTAGCAGCCAGTTGGTCATAGGCGCCCTTTGGTTCATATCTAGTTTCGGGCCTCCATTTGCTGGCAACGGACCAGTTTGCTAGCAAGACGGGGTTTGCCATGAACGCCTCTTCCATTCCGGCAAAGAGCTTGAGATCGTCGAAATCATGCGTCTTGAGAGCCGTCCGCAGACGGCTACCAGTCTCCGGATATTCGCCGACTCCAAGCGTGGCGCAAATGGCCGCCTTGAGAGCGAGCTCCACGACGTAGCCACAGAGATACGCGCAACCATCGTACAAGCCGGCACCGTAGAGAGCTTCGGCTTCGTCCAACCGCATACATGCCAATTGTTGCAACTCGCGTCGGGTCGCCATCGATTCATCACGCATGATAACACATTTATAATATATATGACAACTACCTAATCCTCAGTCGGCGTTGTCGATTTGCGCGCGCTGCAGGCGGTCGGAGTAATCGATGTACAGCGTCTTCCACTCGGTGAAAAAGTCGATGGCCGAGATGGCTGCTTCGCGATGGCCGTTGCCGGTTTGCTTGGTGCCGCCAAAGGGCAGATGCGTTTCCGCGCCAATGGTCGGCGCATTCACGTAGACAATGCCAGTGTACAGATCGCGCATCGCGGAAAAAGCCTGGTTCACGTTCTTGGTATAAATCGAAGCCGAAAGCCCGTAAGGCACGCCGTTGGCGACTTCGATGGCCTCCTCAAAGCCGGCGATGGGAATCACCGAGACCACTGGGCCAAAAATTTCTTCCTGCGCCACGCGCATTTTCGGTGAGCAATCGCCAAAGACCGTCGGAGCGTGGAACCAGCCTTTCGCAAGCGCACCACTCTCCAGGCGATTTCCGCCCGTCAGCAGTTTCGCGCCTTCGTTCTTGCCGATTTCCACGTAGGACATCACGGTCTTCAACTGCTGTTCGTTGATGCACGGCCCCATTTCGGTTTGCGCGTCCAGGCCATTGCCGACTTTCAGAGCTTTCACGCGTTCTACGAAGCGCTTGATAAATTCTCCGTAGACGCTCTTGTGCACCGCTACGCGGCTCGCCGCGGTGCAGCGCTGGCCGGTGGTCCCGAATCCGCCCCAAATCGCGCCATCAATCGCCAAATCCAGGTTGGCGTCGTCCATCACGATGATGATGTTCTTGCCGCCCATCTCCAGGCTGACGTGCTTGAAATCCGGCGCAGCAGCTTCCGCAATGATCCGCCCCACCGCAGTCGAGCCGGTAAAACTAATCACCGGCACCTTCTTATGCTTCGATAAAGGCGCGCCAGCGTTCGGTCCATCGCCGCTCACCAAGTTCACCACGCCTTTTGGAATGCCAGCTTCGGTCAGCACCTGCACGAGGTGATACGAAGACAGGGGCGTATCTTCCGCCGGCTTCAGCACCACGGTATTCCCGGAAACCAGAGCCGGCATCATTTTCCACGACGGAATGGCCATGGGAAAATTCCACGGCGTGATCATGCCGCACACGCCAATCGACTGCCGCACGCTCATGGCAAATTTATTCGGCAACTCCGAAGGCGTGGTCTGCCCAAATAGTCTTCGTCCCTCGCCAGCCATGTAATACGTCATGTCAATCGCTTCTTGCACGTCGCCGCGTGTCTCGGCCAGCACTTTGCCCATCTCGCGCGTCATGTCCTTGGACAATTCTTCCTTGCGTTGCAGCAGTAATTCCGCCGCGCGATACAAAATCTCCGCCCGCTTCGGCGCTGGCACCAGCCGCCAAGTTTTGTACGCCTCGGTAGCGGCATCCACCGCCGCATCAATATCCGCCGCCCCCGACGACGAAAACATCCCTACCAACTCGTCAGTATTCGCAGGATTGCGATTCTCGTATGCGTTCGCCCCCCCGCGCGGCTCCACCCACTCACCATCGATGAAATTTTTGTAAACCCGAGGCGCTGCCACCGTAGCCATACTTCCTCCTGACATTCACACCGCCGCCGTGAAACTTCTGACGCTTTTCCGGCCTATCTGTGCGGGATCCAACGCGAATCACAACAACGTGGAATCCTGAGTTTACCGCGTTTACCCTTCGCCGCAAAATCGATCAGGCTGGCAGCGCCCAGCACTCCTCGCGCGTTGACCATTAGTGCATCCTCCTAATTCTTCGTGCATTCTGCCGCCACCTGTGCTATTCTCTTTTTGCGCTTATCACTTCGGTTGTGTTGTGCGGTCCCTCTGGTGCGTTACCTGCTGTAATCTGAGATTCCCGCCTGCAGTCTTCTCCGTACGTCATACGCGTAATCTAAAATGAGCCTGGCACAACGTGCCGTGCGCCCTCGGAACTCCGTGTGTGCGCCGGCACAAGCCAGCAAGAAAGCAGTGCAATGAACAGTTTTTCAGAATCAACGATTTCTCCTTACATGAAGGAACGCCTCGCGGCCATGAAGTTTGTCACCCCCACGCCCGTGCAGGCCGCTTCCATTCCCGTCGCGCTCGAAGGCAAGGATGTCTTGGCCACCGCGCAGACCGGAACCGGCAAAACGCTGGCCTTCATGATTCCAGTAATGGAAAAGCTCCTGAAGCAAACCATGCCTGGCATCGGAGCCCTGGTCCTTGTGCCCACGCGCGAACTCGCGGTGCAAGTCGTAGAGGTGTACAACACCCTGCGCGGCAAACAACTCACGCAAGCCGCCGCCGTGGTTGGCGGCCTTTCCGAAGGCGCGCAACTGCAAGCCATCCGCAAGGGCGCACGCCTCATCGTCGCCACCCCCGGACGCCTCGAAGATTTCCTCGAGCGCAAACTGGTCAACTTCCGTACCCTCAGCATTCTCGTCCTCGATGAAGCGGACCGCATGTTGGACATGGGTTTTCTTCCCGCACTCAAACGCATCGCCGCGATCCTGCCCAAAGAGCGCCAGACCATGTGCTTCTCCGCAACCATGGAAGCTAGCGTCGCGCACCTCGTCAAAGATTATCTCCGCACTCCGACGCGCCTGGCGTTCGGCTCCATTTCTAAACCTTCCGAAAACGTGAAAATGCTGGCCTACGAAGTCGCAACGGACCGGAAACAGGAACTTCTCGCTCGCCTGCTGAGCAAGGAAACTGGCCGCGTGCTCATTTTCTCCCGCACCAAGCGCGGCACGGAGCGCATCTGCAAGAACCTGCATCGTGACGGCTTCACCGCCTCCATGATTCACGGCGACCGCTCGCAATCGCAGCGCCTCTCCGCCCTGGGGGCGTTTCAGCAGGGCCGCGTGAAAATCCTCGTAGCCACCGACGTGGCCTCGCGCGGCATCCACGTGCAAGACATCGCCCACGTCATTAACTACGACCTCCCGGACGTCGCGGAGAATTTCATTCACCGCGTGGGCCGCACCGGCCGCAACGGCAGCACAGGCATGGCTTCCACTATGTTTTCGCGCGAACAGCGCTCCGAGATCTTTCATATGGAGCGCCAACTGGGCATCAAGATGGAGCGCCTGCTGGCCACGGACGGCAGCGCAGCGCCCCACAACATGAGCAACCCGACATCGCACGCGGCAACGTCCCCGAACGGTGGCGCGCGGCCGCCTTTTGTGCGCCCCGATGTGCACCGCGGAGCAACTCGCAGCGAGCATTACGGCGAATCCCGCGAAGATTCCCGCGGCAATTCGCTCGCAGGATCACACTCAGGGTCGCACGCGATACCCAAGGACGGATATGGCAACGGTTCGCGCGGCGGCTACAACCGCAACCGCAGCGGCCGCAGCGATTCCCGCCGCTCGTCATCCTCCGGCGCACGATTCAGCGCCGCCTCGCGCGACAACTTCTCGACCAGCGCGGATCCCACCGCGCGTCCAACGATCAGCCGACTGCCTGGAGAAGTGCTCCAGGCGCAAGCGGAAAACTAAAGGGCCAAGCGCTGCCAGTGCCGAGCTTCGGCACTGGCAGCATCCTGGTGTTGCTTGCGCGCTATTCCTGAATTGGAACTGCATCATGGCAAGGCTCCCCTGAAGGCTCCCCTGCACTGTTCCCCGCTACCCCCCGCCCCCCTGGCAATTCGCGAAAGGTTGTGAAAACAAAGGAACTTAAAGTCCCTGTGTTTTCACAACCTTTCGCAAGTGTTCATTCTGCACGGTTTACGTCCGCGATTTAGTAACTAAGTAGCTACCCTCCTGTGTGCTTTCGGCCGATAAGTTTGACCGATCTGAGAGCTGGCGTGGCGCGATATGATCGCGGCCGCTCGTCTGTAGAAATCTCATAGTCATAGAAAATGGACGTGGATAGCAATTCGCGAGGTGGATGGCTGATAGCGGATGCGAGAAACGGCGATGAGGTGCGGCAGAGCGAGAAAAAGAGCAACGAACTGGGGGCACGATAGTCCTCGTTCCCCCTCATTCCGACTAGCACACCATAAGCCAAAGTTCAGCAATTGTCAAGATAATATAGCGGCCCTACAGCGTTTTCCAACGACATTACCATGCACCCACCCCGACCCTCCCCGAATACAGGGGAAGGAACCAGACAGCGAGCGCAACGACGGGAGTGCACCCTCACGGCCAAGCGGTCATTCACCCCGGCGATCATTCACTCTTGCTCGTCTAAGACGGCGTCGGGAAGTGTTCTTGAAGCCATGCTTGCCAGAGCGGTGTCTCGCGGGCCAGGATCCCGGTCGACTGCTCGCCGTAGAGGTAGAAGCTTAGCGTGACCATGCTCTGGCCGCCGAAGTTGCAGGCGCCAAGGGCGGCCGTGCCCGGCCCCGGCTTGTCGAGCCGCAACAGGGCATTGTACGGAGTCTGGCTGACGTGCTCCACCACGCCGCTGAGCCCCGGGACCCCCGCCGGAGCCGTCCAACGCTGCCCGGCGCTCACGCCTTGCAGCCCCAATGCTGCGGTCAGCGCTTCCCAGGCCTCCGCTTCGGTTCCTGCGACGGGGGCCATCCACTGCATCAGCGCGGAGCGTTGCCCGCGGAAGTGCGTGAGATAGATGCGCAGGATGCGGAAGAAGCCCGGCCAGCCGGATTCGGTGCCTTCCAGCTGATTGTCCCAGTCGTCCGTGCTGGCGAAGAGGCTATGCACCACGCGGACTATGCAGGTGCCTCCCGCGCGCGCTTCGACGCTCCACTCGTCCGCGATGATCGGCGAACCAGGAACCCAGCCAGGGGCCTCGGCGCCATATTTCCGTGGCGGATCCCAGGTCGTCACAACGGAACTGGATTCCATGCCTGGGCCGAAGTCCAGCTTCACCGCGACGGGCTTCCCGTCACGCATCTCGAATTCAGCCGGCACGAACCAGGACGAAATACCCGGCCCGGTGGCGATGGCTTGCCAGACTTCCTCAGGCGTGCCGGGGACCTCGACTTCGACCTGGACGAAACGGCGTCCGGAGGCTTCTTTCTTCACGCTCATGATGGCTCCTTGAATATTGCGGTGATAGGGGGATCGGATTTCCGCGGTAGAGGGTGTGCCACGACCACCAGGCGATGCGCGCGGCCGCCGGGGGCGGATGCATCGTGGTACTTCGCAACCAGTTTCGTGATGGCCTCGGTAAGTTCGTTGCTGAAGGCCGCCCTGTCCGTCGCCGAGCGGAAGCGAACCTCGGTATCCACCGCCAGGGTCGCCAGGCGTTTGCCCGTCTCTTTCGCACGGCGAACAAGATCGCCCACCTCGTGGACGACCCGTGCGCCTAGGGCGATGAGATAGCTCGCGGACAGCCGATCGATTTCGCGATTCGGGTCTGCGGCGACCGGACCCATGGCGCTCGGCGAAACGACGTAGGAAGCGGCCGTCGCCACGAGCAGCCGTTCCGTCAGCCCGCCCCACTTGCGTTCCTGGGCCAGCCGCACCAGCCCGTGCGCCTCCAGCGCGTGCAGATGGTAGTTGACCTTCTGCCGAGCCAAGCCGACCCGCGTGGCCAACGTCGCCGCCGAGGCGGGCGCGACTAGCTCGGAGAGGAGTCGACTCCGGATTGGCTCCAAGGCCACCGTCGCCGCCGCCGGATCATCGATGACTTGGATGTCGAGCATGAGGAGATAGTACCATTGACAACTTTTATTGTCAAGCAAGATCCAAGACTTTTTTCTGCCGAATTCGCGGAGTCGATTGTCAGCCTGTCGCTATTGAGAACCGCGAGGCAATTCGAACCACGTCAATGATGGATGACTGCAATGCAAGAGCCCTAACCCCGATGAGAAAAAGTTCAATAGCCGTCTTGTCGCCCCGATTTGCATGGCAACGCGATTCCCTTCTCCGCCGCATGGCCCCCGGCGTGCGCTACAATACGGATAGCGAACCCCACGTTCTCCCCACATCTTTGCCGGGAGGCGATTCATGATCCGCCGCGTCGTGTTCCTGA
>DATFYV010000189.1:0-7945 GCA_035314845.1 Candidatus Acidiferrum sp. | reverse complement strand
ACGATTACGGCTACCGGACCGGGAGGCTCCGCGAATGCCAGCGCGCGGATCACCGTGGCGACTCCGCCGCCGGTGGCCGATACCGGCACCAGCTCGGACTTGACCGATGCGCTGTTCCTCAAGGAAGTTCGCGATGCGTATTTCGATCTCGATAAGGCGGATATCCGCCCCGACGCGCGCGAGGCGCTTTCTCACGACGCGGAATTCCTACGTAACTATCCGCAATTAAAAGTTACCATTGAGGGCCACTGCGACGAGCGCGGCTCGACGGAATACAACCTGGCGCTGGGCGACCGGCGCGCCGCGGCGGTCAAACAGTACCTGGTCTCGCAGGGTATCTCGGCCGACCGCCTGAGCACCGTGAGCTTTGGCAAAGAGAAGCCCTTCTGCTTTGAAAGCAACGAAGACTGCTGGCAGAAGAACCGTCGCGGACACTTCGTAAAGGCCAATTAGCTGAACAAGACAAATTGGCAATCTGCGCACCGCTTCCCGCCTCGGCCCTGACAGCCGAGGCGGCCTTTTTTTAGGCTTCAGCTGGCTGAACCTAGGCAAGTCGGGCTTCTTCAATCTCGCTTGCTCGCTCATGGCTCAGCCGTTAAAGTAGAATCAGGGTTCGGCCCAGAATTTTTTGCCAGGTGCAACGCACCGGGGCCCCAGCCGCCACCAGTTCGTGGGAATTCACTTTGCGGCGGCATCGGGCTTTTTCGAGGAGGAAGTGAAATGCGCCTACGTAACCTAGTTATTTTTGCTGCCGCGGCCATCGCCGGCGTTTTTGTGGGCAGCGCGGCAGGCCCGCGACCCGCCAGCGCGGTGTCCCGGGAGATCATCGACTTGCAGCACGATGTCAGCTCCCTGCTGCAAGGGCAAAAAGATCTGGCCACCCAGATGACCCAGGACCATACGGTGATGAAAACGTTGGTGGAGCAGTCCAACGACAACGTTGGCAAGCTCAACGCCACGATGAGCGCGGTGCAGAAATCGGTACAGGACGTCCAAGCCAATTCCGGTGCACGGCTGGACACCATGTCCACCCAGGTGCAGAGCCTTTCGGACAATTTGGAGGAGATCAAATCGCGCCTGGGCAAACTGAATCAGCAACTGGTGGATCTGCAGAATACCGCGCAAGGCATCGACTCCAAGATTTCCGGGGGGGCGCCTTCCAGCGCTCCGGGTGGCAATGCGACTGTAACTCCGAACGCGGCTGCCGGACCCAGCGGGCCTGCACCGAGCGCAGACACGCTGTATTCAAACGGGTTGCGCGACATCACCAGCGGAAAGTACGACCTGGCACGCTCTGAGTTTCAGGACTATCTGAAGTATTACGGCGACACGGATCTCGCCTCGAACGCACAGTTTTACCTTGGGGAGATCGCGTTTTCCCAGAAGCAATACGACCAGGCGGTGGCGGAATACGACAAAGTCCTCACCAACTACCCGAAGAGTTTCAAGCTCGCCCCGGCGCACTTGAAAAAAGGATTTGCGTTGATCGCTGTGGGCCAGAAGCAGGCCGGAATCAAAGAACTCCGCGAAGTAATCAAGCGCTATCCCAAGACCGACGAGGACCAGCGCGCGCGCGCCAAACTGAAAGAACTCGGGGCACCAGTTCCCGCATAGGGAGAAAACCCGGCGCCCCCCAACCTGTGGCCTCTCTCAAGCCGCGCTCGACTATTTCTGCGTTGGGCGAACCACTTCCACGGAGCAAGGCGCATTTAGAGCTACGGCTTCGGACACGCTGCCCATCCAAAAGCGTTCGAATCCCTGGCGGCCATGCGAACCTAACACGATCATATCCGCAGGCCAATTCTCCGCTTCTTCCAAAATCGCGGCCTTCGGGCCCCACAACGGAGCAGGCACGTCGGTATGTACAGTCAATCTTGAGCCTGCAAAAACCTTGCTGGTCACGTCCACCGCATCCCTAGCTTGCGCCCTGCGCATCTCCGCCAGTTCTTCCCAAGCCACCGCGGTGGCGATTTGATTTTCCAGCAATGGCTTGACGGCTTCCGGTACGCACATCACCCGCACCTCGGTTCCCGCCGGCCAGGGCCGCTGCGCTACGAATTTCGCGGCGTTCAAGGAGCAGGCCCCTCCGTCGGTGGCCACTAAAATCTTTAGCGCCCGGACTGCCGGTCCCGTGAAGCGGTGTTTATTGCAGCGCACGATCTCCACCGCGCACGGCGCATTGCGCACCACCCGCAAGGCCGTGCTGCCCAGCAAGAATCGCGGCACCGCGTAAACGCCGTGCGAACCCACCATCACGAGGTCCGCTCCCAAGGACGTGGCTGTCTCCAATATCGCCGGCGCCGGATACCCGTGAGGAACCGCCGTCTTAACCTTCAAGCCGCGTTCCTCCAGGGTCTTAGCTGCTTTGGCCACGATATCCTCGGCGGCATTTTCGGCGTCCTTCACCAAAGCCGGGAGGTCGGCGGTGACAAACGGATCTACCACCGAAATAACCGTAAATTCCGTTTCTGCGGGCCAAGGCCGTTCGCCCACTGCGCGCAGGGCATTCTGCGAACTGGGTGCACCATCCAAGCTGACAAGCACTTTCATGTTCCACCTCTCACAACTCGTACTGAGGAGCCTTGCATCATTACCGTAGACCCCAGCGGAGGGAGAATCGGCAACGCAGCTCACAGGCCGAAGTAACCTGCGTCACATTTCCTGGCACACTCCTGCCGGTTGCGTTGAATGGTTATTCGATGATGGTGCGGGAGTTGCTAATTGCGGTCTAAGGGACTCACATTTGGGGTAACGCCACGATTGGCCCCAAGTCTCTACTTCTGTCCCGGGCAGCCTTCGCTTACGGAAGTCAGCGTGTTGTTAGCCGCGGTCAGCTTGCAGGAATAATCGCCGCCGCGCGAATCGATGTAGGAATACTTTTGTGAACTCTTCTGCCCGCTGTGCCCCAGCAGGTTGAATGCCGAGTCAAATTGCAGCGTATCCGTGCTGTTGACCTTATTGTCCACCGCGCTGGCGAAGAATGGTTCGACCACGTCATGTTTAAAGCGCTGTTCGGAAGTGGTCTGCAAATTCAAGGAGCCATCCGAGTTAAAGACTTCGCTGATGTTCAGCGTCAGCGGATACTGAAAAGCCTGCAGGGTGGCGAAAATCCGGCCGTCATCGCGGGTGATGGTGCGCGACTCCACGGTGGTCTTCTGCGTGATGTCCTGGACGTAGCTGGAGGCGTTGATCGTGAAATTCTGCGCGTTGCTGAAATTCACGGTCTGGCGCACGTCGGTGTCCACGCGGCCGTGCGACGTCTTCACATACCCGGCAACGTGAAATTCCCGTGCCGAGGTTACCGTCACAGTTCCGGTGATGTCTCCGGAGGAATCGGTTTGCAGATTTTCCACCACGCTGGGTGTGGGCCCCGCTCCTATGGTGTTCGCGGTTACAGCTCCCGTTACCTGTGTTGACCCGTGGTCCTCAAACACCAACAGTGTCGCGGTGGCCAAAAAGTAGCTATCGGCGTTGAATACGGTCACCGCCACAGTATGCGGCTGGCCGTTGCTCAAAAGGCCCGCGAAGGGCGTCAAATCGATACGATAAGGCACAAAATTCAAGGTTTGTACGCCGGGGAGCGGGAACCACAGATACGGATCAATGCCCCCAGTGTAGATCCACGGGTACACTGGAGCCACACCTGCGGGTTGCCCATCCACGCTGATTTCCGCCTCGCGGAACGCGGTGTTGCTGCAGCTCTGCAGCTCGCTAGCGACGTCATTGGTTACGCAGGTATACCAAAACTCATCGTTCGATTGGCTCTGCGTGATGACGTCCAGGTACGCCCGTTCGACATTGGTTGGCAGGGCAAAGGTTTCGGCCAGTTGATCGGTGGTTTGAAACAATCCTTTCGCGCCCCCCGCGGCGTTCGGCAGGGGATACAAAGCGTCGGCGGTCCTCCGTCCCATGTGGTCATCGCCATCGCCACCATCGTCGTGTCCGTGTCGGTGTGACGGATAAAATTCCAGCGTCGCGCTCCCGCTGATGACCCCGGTGTAGGTGCTGTTCACCAAATTGCCCAGCTGCACCTCGCCGGCTTGCGCGCTGGAAAACAAAGCACTGTAATCGGTGACATCGCGCTCCACGTGCCACGAAGGAGAGAGAGCGCTACCCGGCTCGGCCGTGGTGCCGTAGAAAAGATTGACGTGCCCCAGGAAAACCTGTGCGGTGCGGTCGTATTGCACCCCGGCGGTGACGCTGAAGTCGGCGGTAAAAATCACCTTGTCCCAAGGTCCGGCGCAACCAACGGCTGGAGTGTACGAATAAAAGCGCGGACTAAAATCGTTGAACAGCACGCCGGAATAGAGCTGCACCACGCAGGACTTACCCTCCGGCCGCGACACTGGCGAGTCCGCCGTGACAGTATTCTGCGAGCCCACGACAGGATTGTACTGAGCCAACGCCGCGCGCGGCGTGAGCGTAAGGACGGCCAGCGCGGCAATGAATACAATCCGACGAGTGAGGGCACCAGCCGGCTTCATAGGAAACTCCTCCGCGGGGACAGTTTGGGTAGAACTACGAGGAGCGAGTATATTGCAAATCGCTCATCCGGCCAATTCACAAATAGCTGCCCGGCCGCCGTTTGCGGGCCGGCGGTGCGCTATCACTCGTGATCGATCGGTGGTCTGGAGGGGTAGGCGCGATTCTAATAGTAAAGGTATTGCTACGGGAGAGCCCTAAGGCTTACCCGTCGAGAACCTATCCAGTGTTTCGGGCGACTCTACGGCTCGTACCAAAACTTCACGCTGACCGTGACATGCCCTGACACCGGTTGCCCATTCTTGAGCGCCGGCTTGTACTGATAATGCTTAAGCGCCTCCAGCGCCGCAGCATGCAAGGCGGCAGGGCCGGAGACCACTTTGGCGGAAGAAACCTTGCCCTTTGCGTCAACCGAGGCGTCAAATTTAACGTCGCCGGTCACAAAATTTTGCACCGCCTCCGGCGGAGGCACGGCGTTTACGGCTTTCACCAGCTTTGGCGGCTCGTAGTCGTCAGAGACGGCGTCTTGCACGGGTTCCTCAGAACTCGTCAAGACCACTGCTGCGCTTTGCCGCTCGGGATCGGCGCTCATTGTGGGGCGCCCGGGATTCTGAGAGGTCGATTCCTCGCCGCTTGGCTGAACCTCCGTAGTAGTCGTGGCCGCCGGAGCCGCAGCGTTAGCCGTCCCGGAACTCGCCTGGTCAGCCGCAGTGGCCTGTGCCGATTTGGGACCCCCCTTGGGCACTCTTGGAGGCCGGATCGGCAAAGAACCAATCGTTCCCGCGCTCGAGGCCCTGACGCCGCGGTTCGCGAACCAATCACCGAGAAGCCCTTGTTGATATGCGACGCCAGCTAACAACACCAAAATCAAAACGGCGGCAAGCAGGGTCAAGCGAACTGGGCTCTTTCCTGTCGAGGGGAGTTTCAGGTCTTCTTCCTGGGCGTCCTCGGCAGTGATTTCCCCGCTTATATCCTCGAGATTTTTAGCGACGGGGCTGGACGGTTCCGCATCCATCGCCCCGCTGCTCGAAGTTTCTTCCCGGCCGCCGTCGTCATGCTTCTCCGGTAGGGTCGAAGCCGTGGGCGCAGCCGGCTCGAGGGCGGGAAACAATGCCCGCAAATCGCCCAATTCGTCTGGCGGCCCCAATTCCTCCGGCGGAATGGAGGCGCGGTTGGAGGTCATTGTCGCGGGGACTAGTTCCGGCTTGGGCGCGGCGCTCTGCAACAGATCGCTTAACTGCCCCATGGTGGCCGTGAGGTCACTGGCAGGCGTCGCGGGTTCCCGGCTGGCGATGGGGTTCAGTAACACGTACAAGCCTTCGCCAGCATCGTGGTCCGCAGCATGGTCAGCCGCATCTCGCGCAACGGCGGTTTCCGTCTGCTCTGTCACCGACTTCTCGGCCAGAGTGCTAGGAGCCGGCGAGAGAACCTCACCCCAGAATCCCGGCGCAGGTTCCGCGAACTCCAACTCCACGTAAGTGCTTTTGGTGCCAAAACTTCGCTGACGCAGTACCCGCGTCACCATCTCTCGCTGCGACTCTTTGTGCTTCAGAAAGAGCATTTGTCCCACAGCAATTGCGGCGGAAAGCCGCACTACCGCTCCATCTGCAAACACCAGGGTGGTGTGTGTGTCTTCGCTGAAAAGTTCACGGGTTCCGCCGCTACCGGCGACCTGGGCGCCGCTAACTTCGACGGCCACTTCCAGAGCCTCTGGTTGGCTGCCTAAAGTCCGGTCCGGCCGCAAGAACCACTTTTCCGATGCTATCGCACTCATAACTTGGACCGACTCCTGGTGTGCAGGGTCCTGGAAGGCCCGCACGCTGTATTAAAACGGTTTAATAAAGAATTCCTATGATGGGAACTGCGCAACAATCGAATTTGCCAATCCAATCTCGGCCAATGTTCCCCCGGCAGCGCTAAAAGACCCGTCTCAGGGCAGCGCGGGTGCAGGGTACACACACTGGCGATGTTCGCTGATGAGTTGTTGGCGGGCAATAGTCCGAGAGTACTGGTGGGAAGCGGCTCGGTCGCGCACCGTCTTGGCGGTGTCGACTTTGGGAAATGCCTTCGAATGCCCGCGGAATTATCTGCTTGCTTGGTGAAGGGCTGAGGCGGTAACGCCAGAACCCTTTCCGACTAGACTGGCCGCGACTGTTCGCAACACGCCGATCGCTCGTTCGATCCCACCGCGGTCGACGTCGCAGTGGGTAACGAAGCGCACGGAATATAAGGCGGTGTCTTGCGCCAGTACCCCCTGCGCAGCAAGCATGTCGCAGAATTCAACGGCGGTCTTGCCCGTCTGCGAGCAATCGAAAATTAGAATATTCGTGCGGACCTTCGCTGCGTCGACGCGCAGTCCCGGCGTGTTAGCCACGGCTTCCGCCAACATCTTGGCGTTTTCGTGATCGAGGTGCAGGCGCTTCGGCGATTTTTCTAGGGCGATAAGGCCCGCCGCCGCAAGCACACCCGCCTGGCGCATGCCGCCGCCAAACATTTTACGGTACACGCGGGCTTTTTCGATAAACTGCCGGCAGCCGGCAATCATGGAACCCACTGGCGCGCCCAATCCCTTCGACAGGCAAAACATGACCGAATCGACCTTGCGCGTAAGCTGGGCAACAGTTTCACCCAATGCCACCGAGGCATTGAACACCCGCGCGCCGTCAAGATGAACCCTCAGTCCCACGGCGTGGGCAGCCTCGCAAACATCAGCAATCTGCGCGCTCGTGTACAGCATGCCTCCGGCCATGTTGTGGGAATTTTCCAGGCAGATCAGCGCACTTTGCGAGTCGTAGTAAATCTTGGGGCGAATGACCGCCTCAATGAGTTTCCAATTCAGAATGCCGTCGTCTCCACGCGCGATGCGCGGCATGCATCCGGCGATGGCGGACATGGACGCCAGTTCGTACAGATTTACGTGACTTTTTTCGTCGCAAATCACTTCGTCGCCGTGGTGCGTCCAGATTTTTATCGCGATTAAGTTGCCCATGCAGCCGGTGGGGACAAACAACGCGGCTTCTTTCTCGAAGATTTCCGCGGCGCGTTTCTCAAGTTGATTGACGGTGGGATCTTCGCCGTAGACGTCGTCGCCGACTTCCGCTTTGGCCATGGCTTCGCGCATTTCCGGAGTGGGACGGGTGAGGGTATCGCTGCGGAGGTCGACGGCGTTGCGAAGGACCTCTGGCCCCAGCCCCTGCACGGTATTGGTTTCGATGCTCTTCGTGCTCATGTGCTGCCCTGCCTTGTTTCTGTGGAAAATTGCACGCGCGGATCAGCGCATTAGTTCGACAAAAACTTCGTTGGATACGCTCAATTTTAGCGGCGCGAGGCGCACCACGTCGCCCTGACGCTCAAGCAGGCCCTGTTTTGCTAGGGGATCGAATCGCGAGGCTAGCTGCACACCGTAGTCGCGTTCGATTTTCGCGACGTCTACGCCGTCGAGCTGGCGCAAGCCGAGAAACAG
>DATFYV010000188.1:0-3054 GCA_035314845.1 Candidatus Acidiferrum sp. | reverse complement strand
CGCGGGCTTCGTGCGGAGGTTGCGTTTCCGGATGATGCGTCGTCGCGTGCGGTTGCTGGGCACTCTGCGATGACGATGGGGTGGGCGATGGCGCTGGCGATCTCCCGGGAGTTGGTGGCGATGGAATTTCGGCGACCGCCGCCTGCGTCGCTTGCGCGGCGTCGCCCGAAGATGCCGCCCTGAAGGGCGGCGCTACAAATTCGTTTCTCGCGCCGCTTCCCGGCTGGCCGGCGGCTTCCAGTGCGCGCAATCCCGCGAAGACCATTTCGCGAAAGGCCGCAGGATCTTCGCGCAGCATGGTGGCGGCGAGCTGTGCGCGGGAGGCGCTGATTTGTTCCGGAGCGTTCCCGGGCGCACCGAAGTAGGCGCGATCGATTTCATCGAGCATGCGCGCGCGGCTGGCGGCGGCGCGTGCGTCTTCCGGCTTGGCAAAGACTTCGCGGAAGGCGGAGGCTTCCTGGCGCGCGGCGTGCGCGCCTTGCCAAAGCTCGCGGGCCTCCGCGCCGTGCCGCGGATCGTTCATCCGCTCGGCGAGCCAGTGCGGGGCCTCGGCACTGTTGTTGCTTGCCGCGTTCGTCGAGGTCGAATTTTGCGCGGTGGCGTTTGTGGTTATATTTGTTGATGTGGCTACAGCCTTTCCGCCGTCATCCGCGGCAGCCGCGTTGCCGTGTTCTTGGTTGCCCTGTTCTTGCTGGCGCTGATCCGCGCCCGGGCGAGCCGCGCCGGATGCCAGCAACTGCAGATCTTCGCGCAGCGGGTCCATGCGGTCGGAGCGTTCGCCATCGAAAACCTGGACATCTTGGGCGTCCGGCTCGATCTGCAGGATTTGCTCGTCGGTGAGGGCGAACAAATCGGCGGTTTGGCTGGCTACGGAGGAGAAGCCGGAGTGAGCTGACATGCTGAATCCTTATTCAAGATAGGCTGAACAACAAAATACTTATTAAAGGCAAAGCCGATATACTTTAATAAGGAAATGGCTATTCAAGTTTGCTAGAATAGCCTCAACCTTTATGAATCCGACTAATTTCACAGTAGATAGCCCAGGCCGGCTGGTGGCTATAGCCGAAGGAACGCAGGCCTTCGTGCCGAATGCCCTTCCGGCTCTGGTGCCGCTGGGTGCGGAGGCGGTGAACGTGCTGGCCGAAGCCAGCCAAGCGCTGGGCCTCTTGCAGGGCTTAGTGCAATCGCTACCCAGCCCGCAAATCCTGGTGCGTCCGTTTGTCCGCCGCGAAGCGGAACTTTCGAGCCGTATCGAAGGCACCTACGCAAACCAGGAAGAGTTGGTGCTATTCGAGATCGACCGCGACTCGGCTACGGAGAAATCCGACGTTCGCGAAGTGTGGAACTACGTGTCCGCCTTTGAGTACGGACTGAAGCGCCTCGAGGAGCTCCCAGTTTCTCTGCGTCTCATCCGGGAGCTACACGGCAAGTTGATGAAAGGGGTTCGCGGGGGCGATCGCCATCCTGGCGAATTCCGGACCTGCCAGAACTACATTGGGCAAAAGGGCCAGTCGATTGCGAACGCCCGCTACGTACCACCGCCTCCCGGCGAGCTTTCCATGTGCCTGGATGCCTTTGAAAAGTCCATGCACGCGGAATCACAGCAGCCATTCCTGGTGCGCCTGGCGCTGATCCATTACCAATTCGAGGCCATTCACCCATTTGAAGACGGCAACGGGCGCATTGGGCGGCTCCTGCTGCCGTTACTGCTGGTCGAAAAAGGCATTTTGTCGCATCCGCTCATACAGCTGAGCGCATATTTTGAGAGGCATCGACGCGAGTATTACGATCACTTGCTGCACATTAGCCGGTCTGGAGAATGGCAGCCCTGGGTGACGTTTTTCCTGCGTGCAGTTCACCAAGAATCGATCGCCGCCGCAAAACAGACGCGCGCGATACTGGATTTGCGCGCGAAGTATCGCAACAAGATGGAATCGTCAGCGCGCGCGCTGAAAATTGTGGACGACCTTTTCGTTACACCAGCGGTGACCATCAATCAAGTGGCCAAACGCTTGCGCGTCACGTATCCCACGGCCGAACTGTTGGTGCGAAACTTGATAGCGGCGAACATCCTGAGCGCGGACAAGACCCGTCAGCGCAATCGCGTCTTTCACGCTTCGGAAATCCTTAACCTGGCGCAGGAGGAATCGTGAAGCAGAAAAATAGTTGCCAGGAAACGCGATACTACGTCGCCAGGGAAATCCTGCGGTTGACGGACTAACCGCCGGCGCCCGGTTGAGGCGGCGACTGCTGCTGCTGCGATAGCGGGGCGGCGGCGATGCTCATGGCGCGGAGGTGGGCTTCGGCGTGGGCGCGGACGTTGGCGAAGCCGGCGGGGTTGGTCATGTGCGCGGCTTGGCCGGCTTGGGAGTTGGCCCAGCGCTTGCATTCCTCGAATTCTACGGCGTGATTGTCGAGGAGCTGGTCGACAGGGACGGAGGGGAGCACCAGGGTGTGCAGGGCGTGATCCGCGTTTCGTGACCCGTGATCCGTGACCCGTGATCCGCGGTCCGGCGCCGAGGACATTTCCGAGGTCGCGCCGTTCTGCGCATCGCCGGATGCCGCCCTCAAGGGCGGCGCTACAGGCGGCGCTACAGGTGCTCCTTGCGCGTGCAGCAGATCGCCAGGCGCCATGGTTGCCGCGGTGTGCGGGTGCATGGGGACTTCGACCAGGATTGGGGCGCTGGCTAGCAATTGCTGGATTTCGCGCAACTGTTTGTTGCGGGAATCTTCGCCGGGGACGACCAGTTCGGAAAGACCGAGAACATTTTTGATGAAGCCGATATTGGCGGGCTCGGCGAGGGCTTCCTGGATGAGCGGATCTTTCAGGCCGAAGAGTTGCTGCAGGACGCCACGCTGTTGGGATTTCAGGCGCGGAAAAGTTTCGTCGGCTTCGGCGTGCACGCGGATGTTGCCCTTCAGTTCACCGACGCGAATCATGCGGGCATCGAGAGTGCCGTCGGGGCCGAGGAGTGGAACGTCTACATCTTCAGGACGATTGTTCCGGAAGCAATCGACCCCAAGCAAAAGCACATCGCCGTAGAAATCTTTGAG
>DATFYV010000187.1:0-3442 GCA_035314845.1 Candidatus Acidiferrum sp. | reverse complement strand
CTGACGGTACGAGAGAACATCGCGTTTCCCCTGGAAAGCAAGCCCGCCATGGGCGCGGAGGATATCGACGCTTACGTGGAAAAATACGCGCACACCCTGGAAGTCGATCACGTGCTGGATAAATTGCCGGGCGAACTGTCTACCGGTTTGCGCCGCGCGGTAGCCATTGCGCGCGCTCTGGCGCAGGGGCCGGAAGCCATCTTGTACGACGAGCCTACGACCATGGTCGATCCCATCATGGCCGATCACACCGGGAATTTGATTTTGCGCTTGAAGGAAGCCTTCCACCGCACCTCCATTGTGGTGACCCACGATACACACCTCGCCAAAAAACTTGCCGACACCATTGTGTTTTTGCAGGAAGGCAAAGCCACGGTGTTCAACTCCTGGGCCGACTTTGAAAATTCCAAGGATCCTTTCCTCCACAATTTCCGCATGCAGGACGAACTGATTCCCGCGCTGGACGTGACCCTTTGAGCGACGCGCCCAGCGTCTCCGGCACCGTAGGCAAAAGCGCTAACGGAACTATCGCAACGAATCCCGTCGCTCAACTGCGCCGCGAAATGGGCTTCTGGGATGTGCTGCTTTTCAATATTGCGACGGTGCTCGGCCCGCGCTGGATTGCGGCCGCGGCACACAACGGAACTTCTTCCATCAGCTTGTGGGTGCTGGCCGCGGTTCTGTTTTTTGTGCCCAGCGCCATGGTCATCAACGAGCTCTCTTCACGTTTCCCCCATGAAGGCGGATTGTACGTGTGGTCCAAAGAAGCTTTCGGGGATTTTCACGGATTCATCGCCGGCTGGTCGTACTGGATTTACACCATTTTTTATTTTCCGGGCCTGCTGCTGGCCAGCGCGGCGATGAGCGGTTACGCCGTTGGCGCGGGAGGCGCGTCGCTGGCCCAGAACCGGACTTTCTTACTGGTCGGTTCAATGATTCTCCTCGTTGTGGCTGTGGGACTGAACATTATCGGTCTCAATATCGGCAAGTGGCTGCAGAATGCGGGCGGCGTTTCGACGTACCTCCCGCTGCTGATTTTGACCGGCATTGGCGCGGTGCTCTGGTTTCATCACGGTTCGGTAACGCAATTTACTTGGTCCAACATGAAGCCGCAGTGGAGCTGGGATACCGTGAATTTCTGGTCGCAAATCGCTTTTGCTTTTACTGGGCTCGAACTGGTTTCCGCCATGAGCCAGGAGATTCGCGACCCGCGTAAGACGCTGCCGCGTGCCGTGCTCGGCGCTGGTGCCTTGATTACCGTGATTTATATTCTGGGCACCTTCGCGGTGCTCTCGATGATTCCCGCCGTGGACGTGGACCCCAAGAGCGGCGTATTTCAAGCCATCACCCAGGGCAGCACCATGTTGCGCATCGGCTTTGTCGGCGTGCTGGCGGCGCTGCTGGTTTCCGTCGGAAACGCGGGCGGAGTCGGCAGCACCGTTGCAGGAATTTCGCGTGTTCCCTTCGTTGTCGGCATCGATCGGTACTTGCCCGCGGCGTTTGGGAAAATTCATCCCAAGTGGAAAACGCCGTACATTTCGATTTTGGTGCAGGCCGTGGCTTCGGCGGCGGTCTTGCTGCTGAGCCAGATCAACGAAACCACGCGCGGCGCCTATCAAAGCCTAATCGACATTACCGTGATTATTTACTTCATTCCTTTCCTCTACATGTTTGCGGCCGCGATGAAACTTGCAGGCCGCGCGGATCGCGGAGAAAATAAACAGGCGGTGCTGATTCCCGGCGGCAAGCTGGGTGTCTATGTAACCGCTGGTCTTGCCGCAGTGGTCACCTTTGCGAGCATTATTTTTTCCATTATTCCGCCGGGTGATTCCTCCAATAAAGTTCTGTTTGAGATCAAAGTGGTCGGCGCATCGATTGCAGCGATTGCCGGCGGTTTGCTCCTGTATTGGCGCGGGGCGCGCGCCAAGTCCCGCGAAGCTACCAGCCTTGTTTGATTAACTCCTCGACGGTCAATTTCGATTCTGGTGCGGGGGCCTTTCGCGCGGTGAGATGCTGCTCGATGTATTTTCCCAGCACATCCGCTTCGAGGTTCACCGCATCACCGGGTTTGCGTTCGCACAGATTGGTGTGCGCGTAGGTGTACGGGATGACCGCAATCTCCGCGATGCGGTTTCTCCAACCCGCAACCGTCAGGCTGATGCCGTCGATGGTGACCGATCCTTGCGGCACGACGTACCGCGCGAAATCCTCGGGGACTTGCACAGCCATTCGCCAGTTTTCGCCTTCACGCTGCATTTGTGTCACGTGGCCTACGGTGTCCACGTGGCCCTGCACGATATGCCCGCCGAACTCTTTTCCCGCCGTCAGGGCCTGTTCCAGATTCACCGTCGAGCCGGCTTTCAGCACTGGCGGACGGGCGCCGAAGGAAGTCTTGCGCACCGTTTCGCCGGAGAGATCGGCGCCGAAACTCTTGGCGCTGAGCGAAACCACCGTCAGGCAACAGCCATTCACCGCGACGCTTTGCGATACGGTTAGCTTGGGCGTGAGTTTCGGCGCGTGAATGCTGATGCGCCCGCCGGCGTTGGGGCCCTCGGCTCGTATCTCGAGATACTCAATCGTTCCGAGATGCTCAATGATTCCGGTAAACATTTTGCAAGTATCCCTCGATGGCGAAATCCGGGCCGAACTGCTTGATGCTGACATCCTGGAGCGCCGCATGCGTGAGCTTGGGCGCGAAGGCGAACGGGACGCGATTGTCTCCGGCAATTTTCGGTGCGTAGAACAGCATTAGTTTGTGCACCAGGCCGGTGACGAGGAATGCGCCGTTCAGCGTGGGCCCAGCTTCTAGAAGCACGCTGAGAATATTGCGACGACCCAGTTCGGCGAGCACCTCCTGCAGATCCATGCGACCGTTTACGGTGCGGGCCTGGTGAATCTCTACGCCGGCGCGCAACAGCGCCGGTGAGCGGCGTCGATTCGTTTGGCTTCCGGTGGTGAACACCAGCAAATCGTCATCGGCGGTTTGCACGATTCGTGATTTCAGATTGAGGCTGAGATTGGAATCGAGAATTACGCGCAAGAGCCGCCGCCGGCGCGGCAGGCCGCTGCGGTCAGTGAGCAGCGGGTCGTCAACGCGAATCGTGCCGATGCCGGTGAGCAGCGCGTCGGAGGCGTGGCGCATGCGGTGCACTTCGGCGTGCGATTCCACAGAGGTAATCCACGCCGCGGGCCTCCGCTCTTTTTTGCTGCTGACCAACGGCCGATGCGTTCTGGGAAGCGCAAGTTGGCCGTCCAGTGTGAGCGCGGATTTCAGGGTAACGAACGGTTTTTGCGTGGTGATCCAGCAAGCGAACGCTTCATTGAACTTGCGGGCTTGCTCCTCGAGCAATCCGCAGTAGACGTCGATGCCCGCGGCGCGCAGCTTTTCCACGCCACTGCCCGCAACGGCGGGATTGGGATCCTGCATGGCAGCGACGACGCG
>DATFYV010000186.1:0-3058 GCA_035314845.1 Candidatus Acidiferrum sp. | reverse complement strand
CCCCGTGCCTTTGCCCACCTGCTTGGTGGTGTAAAAGGGATCGAAAATCTTCTGCGCATCGGTAATCCCCACCCCGTTATCGCTGATAGCCACTTCCAGCGAACCCCCACTGCGCTTCGTGGAAATCGTAATGTGCCCCCGTTGCCCGGACTCCTGCACCGCGTCATAGGCGTTATTCAAAATATTCAAAAATACCTGCTGCAACTGCTGCGCATCCCCTAAAGCCGGCGCCAGCCTATCCTCGAAATTTTCCGTCACTTCCACCCCGTGGCTCGCAAAGTCGTAACTGCGCAGCTTAATCGTCTGCCGCAACACTGCATTCAGCTGCACCAACTCCCGCTGCACCGGCCGCTGCCGCGCAAAACTCAGCAAATCCTGCACAATATCCTTGGTGCGCTGCGTCTCCTGCAAAATAATCTGCAAATCCTCGCGCGCCGACTCCGGCACCGCAGGATTTTCCAGCAGCAAATCCGTAAATCCCAAAATCGCCGCCAGCGGGTTATTCACCTCATGCGCCACGCCGGAAACCAGCCGCCCAATGGTGGCCATCTTCTCGCTATGCGCCAATTTCGACTGCAGCAACGCCGCATCGGTAATATCCGTCATCACTACCACCACGCTGTTCACCGCATTTTGCTCGTCGCGCATGGGGCTCAAGCTAATCGAAAAATGCCCCATCGACCCATCTCCGCGCCGCACCGGCAACTCAATGTTCTCCACCTGTTGCCCGTGCGCGGTAGTCTCCAGCGCCGCCTCAAACTCCACCCCATGCGAAACATCCACCCAATCCGCCAGCCGGTTGCCAATCAACTCCTCTTCCTGATATCCGGCCTCATAACATCGCTTGTTCGCATAGCTGATCAGCCCTGCGGTATCCAGCACCAGAATCATGCTCTGCGTGGTATTCAGAATCTTCTGGTTGAAGTCGCGCTCGCGCTGTAACTGCGATTGAAAGGTCTTCTGCTCCGTAACGTCCAGCATCAACCCGCGTATCTGCACAATCCTTCCGCGCGCATCGCGCACGCCGGAAATATTCTGCAGGGTATGCAGCAGCGATCCATCCCTCCGCCGCAAAGTCTCCTCATAATTCCGCAGCACCCCGCGCTTGGTCAGCGCCAGCATAAAACGCTCTCGCGACTCCGGCGCCGGATACAAATGCGGACTCACATCCGCCTGCAGCAACTCCTCCCGCGAGCCATACCCCAGCATCCGCACCATGGCGTCATTCACATCCAGAAATCGCCCCTCCGGCGTGGCAAAAAACAATCCTTCCTGGATGCTGTCAAACAACTCGCGATAGCGCCGCTCCGCCTCCCGCCTATCCGTAATATCCTTCAGCACGTGAATCGTCCGGATGTCGTCGTCGGACGCCCCCACCGTCCGCGAGGTGGACACCAAAAATATCTTCTCCGCCGAAGCCGCCACATACTCTTCCCGCGCCTGTTGCGTATCCCGGCAAAAAGGGCAGGGCAGCGCGCTCCCCGTTTCCGCAATCTGCCGCAGGGAAATCATGGCCTCGCCCACCAGCGCCACCGGCGGCACGCCCAGGTGCGAAGCCAGCGAGCGATTCGTCCTCACAATATTCCAAGCCCGGTCATGTACCACGATGTAATCGCTAATCGCGTCAATATCCTCAACCCACTGCCGTTTCGAGCGCTCCAGCTGCGAAAATCGCCTAAAATTTTCCAGCGACAGCGCTGCGTGGCTCGCCAGCGCCTCCAGCAGTCTCTTCTCCCCAGCCGTCAAACTCGCGTCCGCGCGCGCCAAACAAACCGTCCCTAACTGTTCCCCATCGCTGGCCGTAATCGGCACAAATAAAATCGCCGCCGGCAATTCCTCAGCAGCCGAGGCAAACCACCCCGCCTGCTCGGTGAGTAAAGGACGCACCTCAACGCCAGCACGCTTTTCTCGCGCACCAGCAAACAACCATTCTCTGCGCGCCAACGCCTGACGCTCGCCACCGGTCGCATCGCCGCCCGCAAACAATTCCGTCTCGCGCCCGCGAAATACCGCGACGCCGCCCCACAGCGCACCCAGCATGTGCGCCGCTCGTTCCGCAAAGTGTTTTAGAAAATCGGGTAAGTGGCGGGATTGCGCCGCGTCCACCGCCAGAGCCATCAGCTCTTCGGCGTGTCCATTCGTTTTCGCCGCGCCCGCAACTGCCTGGCGCGCACGCCCCGGTCGCACCGGGTTCTTGGCCTTCACGCTGCGCATAGAGAGGGATCGGAGCGGGCGCCCCGTGCAGCGCCGCACACCCACGCATCCCCACGCTACGCGCTCGTCTCATTCTGAGTCAATCGCCGCCCCACCTGCGGTTGCTTGATTGACTAATGCTCCCTCCGTCTCACCCGCCTCCGTCTCACGCTGAGAACCTCGCGCGCTTGGCCTCGCGTTTGAGACAACCGCCGGCCCACAATTTCCGCCGCGCAAAAATCAATCTATGCTCTAACTCCCACTCATTCTTTCAGTTAAGCCCTTTCTCAAATCTCCGCCTCCACCATCCCCCGCACCTCCCGCAGTGGCAGTCCACGTGCCCTTCTCGCGGCGGGGTAATCCGATTTCTCTCTAGGGGTGCTGCTAATGGAGTTCAGCAAAGCAAATCGACGTGTCCTGTTAGTCGCGGGGGCCACCGCCCTGTTCGCCGCTTCGGCGCTCGCGCAGTCCACAACCACCAGCGACACCGGTCGCAAGGTTAAATCCAAAGTCGCGCCGGTCTATCCGGAACTGGCGCGCCGCATGAGCGTCAGTGGCAAGGTCAAACTCGAAGTCGTCATCACTCCCGACGGCCACGTCAAGAGCACCCGCGTAGTCGGCGGCCATCCCATTCTTGTCCAGGCCTGCCAGGACGCCGTCAAGGACTGGAAGTTCGCACCTGCGCCGGAAGAATCCACGCAGGTTATTGAATTCGATTTCCATGGTGAGTAACGGCAGCGAGCCGCCGGAAGCTTCCCTTGGGGGGCGTCCCGCGAGCGCGAGACGGCTACCCAGCTTGCCCGGGTCTACACCCCGCGCGGCGAGTCGGGGCGACCAGCAGTGAGTGGAGGAGTTTTGCAATGAC
>DATFYV010000185.1:0-2898 GCA_035314845.1 Candidatus Acidiferrum sp. | reverse complement strand
GGGCCGCGGCGCAGGCGCTGCTCTAGCTGCGCCGCGGAGTGACGCACACTCGCGAATCGCAACAATATTGTGGGCAGCGATTGCGATGGCGTTGAGCCCCCGCCCGCCAGCGAATGTCCATCGGCGATCCCGGCTTCGACTTCGTCAGGGGGCAGTCGCAGGCGCAGTCCGGCAAGAAAATCTTCACTGCGTCGCAACAATTCCTCGCGGGTCATGCGCATCATGCGCAGCGCGGGCAATTCGTCCCAGGCGGCGCGCAGATAGCCGCTCAGCGTGACTTCCAGCGCCGCGATGGTCAGCTTATCAACGCGCAGTGCGCGGAAGAGCGGATGGCGCCGAATACGCGCGACTAAATCTTTCTTTCCGGCGATAATTCCCGCTTGCGGTCCGCCGAGAAGCTTGTCTCCGCTAAACATCACAATATCCACACCGGCGTCGATGGATTCACGAACGGTTGGTTCGGCGACACCGTATGCCGAAAGATCCGCGAGACAGCCGGACCCAAGATCTTCGACCAGTGGAATTCCACTGCGCTTACTGAGCGCCACTAAATCTCTCAGCGAAGGCTTTTCCGTGAACCCGGTCATTGTGAAATTGGACGGATGCACGCGCAGCAGTAAACGCGTCCGGTCGCCAAGCGCGTTCTGGTAGTCGGCAAGATGCGTGCGGTTGGTCGAGCCAATCTCCCGCAAAGTGGCTCCGCTCTCCGCCATGATTTCCGGGATGCGAAAGCCGTCGCCAATTTCAATCAACTCCCCGCGGGAAACCAGCACTTCGCCGTTCTTGGCCAGTGCGGCCAGCACCAGCAGTACCGCCGCGGCGCAATTATTCACCACGATCGCCGCTTCCGCCCCGGTGAGCCGCTGCAGCAGTTGCGCGGTATGCACATCCCGTTTGCCGCGTTTGCCGTTTTTCAAGTCGTATTCGAGATTGCAGTATTGCGTGGCCGTGCGGCGAAATTCCTCCACCACTGCGGCGGGTAGCGGCGCGCGGCCAAGATTCGTGTGCAAGATCACGCCGGTGGCGTTAATCACAGGTTGCAGCGAACGAGCGAGGATGCGTTCCACTTCCGCAGTGATGCGTTCCTGCAAAGCCTCGGGAGCCAGCGCGACAATTTGTAATCGGGCGCTGGCGGCGGCCTCGAGAATTCGCTCGCGCATATCCGCCAGGATGGCGCGCGCAATTTCCAGCACCAGAGCCCGATCCGTGCGCGCGGCCAGTTCCACCAGGCGCGGTTGCGCGAGCAGCTCATCCACTCCGGGGAGCTGGCGTAGCAACTCGGCTTGTTCCGGCGAAAGCGCAGTCTTCATGCACGTGTCCTTAGCCGTATCGGCCCACATTTCAGCACAGCGCTACAGGCATAGCAACATCGCTGGCGCCGCCTGTCCCCGCGGACAGGCGGACCCGTCGCAAGCCCGGTATATCATCCGGCGCACTGGGCCACCGCCCGGTTGACGGTTGCTCGAGGTGCTCCTAGCATGAAGGGGCGAGGCTCGGAACCGCGCATGGCCACTATCGACGAAGACCTGGCGCAGCTCGAACGCGACATCCGCCAGCTGAAAATTGAGTACGACCAGTATTTCGGCGGCGGCCGCAAGCGTCCACCCAACGAAATTGAGTGGCGCATCGAACTGCTGGTCAAGCGCTATGGTGAGCGCGGCGGGGAGATGAAGTCTGGGCAGCGCTTCAAATTCAACGGCCTGACCCAGAGCTACGCGAAATATCGCGACATGTTTCGCAAGCGCACCAAAGCCAAGGAAGAAGGCAGCGTGGTGCGTCATTACGGCGCTGCCGCGCGGGCTATTGAAGCGCAGCGCGCACAACAACATCCCGAGGCGCATCCGGAAGCCGCATCCCACGCGCCCCCTGCAGTGGCCAGCCGTGCCACAGAAACTCCGGTGTTCCGCATGACCACTTCACAGCCGGACGCCGAAGCCGATAAGGTTGCCCAGTTGTACGACGCACTGATGAACGCCAAGGAACGCGCCGGCGAATCGACCGGCAAACTTTCCCGCGCCAGCTTCGACGAATTCGTGCGCAAAAAAACCGCCGATCTGCAGAAGCAGCAGAATTGCCGCGACGTCGAATACGTGGTGGAAACCGTCGACGGCCAGGTGAAATTGAAAGCCCTGGTTAAGTCCTAGTCCACCCGATTCTTTTTCCCCCTTTTTTTTCGGACTTCATCCTTCCTCGTTTTCCACAAATCAAACCTTACAAGCTCGCTGCCGGCCGTTTCCACTTTGCGGCTGGTTCTGGCACGCTTACAGTGTCGGATTTGCGGAGGATGAAAATGGCAGTGGAACGCGCGCTGATCAGCGTTTTTGACAAGACGGGAATTGTGGAGTTTGCCAAGCGCCTGGCGGCGCTGAAGATTGAGATATTGTCCACGGGTGGCACGGCGAAATTGCTGCGCGAAGCCGGCGTCGCGGTGCGTGACGTTTCCGATTTTACCGGATGGCCGGAAATGCTGGGCGGACGCGTGAAGACCCTGCATCCCAAGGTGCACGGCGGGCTGCTGTTCCGCCGCAAACACGCCGAAGATCAAAAACAGGCGGCGGAGCACGGCATCGCGCCCATCGATCTGGTGGTGGTGAATTTGTATCCCTTTGAGGCCACCGCCGCCAAGGAAGGCCTTACCGCGGAAGAGTTGATCGAAAATATCGACATCGGCGGGCCGACGATGTTGCGCTCGGCCGCGAAAAACTTCGAGAGCGTCACGGTGGTGACCGATCCGCAGGATTACGCGCGTGTGGCGGAGGAGTTGGAATCGTCGCGCGAAACCTCGTTGACCACCAAACTAGAGCTGGCGCGCAAAGTTTTTGCCGTGACCTCAAGTTACGACGGAAAAATCACCATGGAGCTGGAGCGCCTGTCTGCCGCGCAAGGCGTCGGCGGAAC
>DATFYV010000184.1:0-11936 GCA_035314845.1 Candidatus Acidiferrum sp. | reverse complement strand
GGAACAAGCGATTCTGCGGTTTGGCCGCGGCAAACACAACGACAAACACGAAGCTCTCTTCGCCGAGGATTGCACCGCGGGCCCTTACCCCGTAGCGCAACGTCCCGAAGGTGAGAAAGTAGTCTTCACCAACGGCTGCTTCGATCTTCTGCATCCCGGACATATTCGCACGTTGGAGGCCGCGCGCAAGCTGAGCGACGTCCTGATCGTAGGCCTGAACAGCGATCGAGGTGTGCGCGAATTAAAAGGTCCCGGCCGTCCCATCCTTCCCGAACGCGAACGCGCGGAAATTCTTGCCGCGCTCGAATGCGTCGACGCTGTTGTGATCTTCGACGAGCCCACGCCGCGCGAAATCATCGCCGCGCTGCTGCCGGACGTACTCGTCAAGGGCGGCGACTGGGCCGCCGACCAAATCGTAGGACGCGAAGAAGTGGAATCCGCCGGTGGCCGCGTACTCTCCATACCCGTCGCGCCGGGCTACTCCACAACCGCCATTCTGCAAAAGATTCGCGCCGGCGCAGCTTCAGAACCGCAAGCCACGCGCGGCGCTGTTCGAGCGGAGCGCTGATCACGTACGCATGATATTTCCCGTAGTCCGCGAACGCCTCGAACCCGTGCTGAGCCATCCCGCTCTGCATGGCGCGCTCGCCGAATTGCGCGCGGGCGGCAATCATGTCTCGCTCTCCGGTCTGCACGATGTAGCCAAGGCGCTAGTCGCCGCCTACCTGACACGCGAATTGCGCCGCCCGGCCTTCTTCATCACGGACTCGAACCGCCGTGCCGAAGCTCTTTCGGACACCCTGCGTTTCTTCTTCAGTATTTTTCCCGGTCCCGCCGCCAATGTGGCCACGCTGCCCGCCTTCGACACCCTGCCATGGGAGTCGCAAAGCCCTCATGCGGACATATTAGAGCGCCGCGCCGCCACGCTCTTCCGTCTCACTGACGGCCAAATCTCGCTGGTCATTGCGCCCGTGGTGGCCGCACTGTGGCGCTATCAAGACCCAGTCACCTATTTATCGCTCGCTCGCACGCTCTCCAAAGACGCCGAAGTCCCCCACGAGGAATTGCTCACGCATCTCGGCTCCGTCGGTTACACGCGCACGGAAATGGTCGAACTCCCCGGCCAATTCGCTGTACGCGGCGGCATCATCGACGTTTTCTCCCCGGAAGCCGCGCGACCCGTCCGCATCGAACTCCTCGGCGACACCGTCGAGTCCGTTCGCGAATTCGACCCCCGCACCCAGCGCTCCATCTCTCCCGTAGGCCGCGCCACGCTGCTGCCGCTGACGGAATGGTCCTTCGCGCCAACCATCACCAATGCCGACGACGAGCCTTCCGTTTGGGAAACGCCCAGCTACTTCGGGCCTTCTCTCCCTCCCGGCCCGGCTTCGTTGTTCGAAATCTCGGAAAGCTCGCTGCGTCCCATTATTTTTCTCGACGAGCCGCAAACCCTTCTCGAAGTAGCTGCGAAGCATTTGGAAGCCGCCACCGCGAATTATGAGCGCCACGGCCAAGCCAACTCCCCCAGCGCCACTCATTTTTTCTGGACGCCCGAAGAACTCTCCGCCGCGTTGCGCAAAGGCTCCGAAATCGAGCTGGAACAATTGGCGGTCGGCACTGGCGGTGGCCCGCAATTCGAACTCTCCTCCCGCCCCAGCGCCCGCTATCACGGCGACGTGGTCGCCTGCATGGCCGCGGTGAAATCGCAACTCGCTGAAGGCGGCAGCGTCTTCCTGACCGCTGCCAGTACCGGCGAACTCGAACGCCTTGCCGACATCTGCCGCGAGTACGAAGCTCCGTACGTGCTCGGCGAATCCGAAGACGCCGCCGCGGGATTCACCGCCGAAGCCGCGCACGAACTCGCAAAGCTGCTCCTCATCCGCGCGCCATTCGCCGAGGGCGTGGCCTTCCCCGACGCGCGCGTCACTCTGTACGGCCAAGGCGATCTCTTCGATGTCGCGCCGGTTCTCGACCGTCCCAGCCGCAAAATCCGCACCTCCGGTTTTTTCAGCGATTTCGCCAACCTCAAGCCCGGCGACTTTGTCGTCCACGTCGACCACGGCATCGGGCAATTCGAGGGCCTGCGGCAAATAGAATCCGACGGGCGCGGCGGCGAATTCATGCTGCTGAAATACGCCGATGATGCGCGCCTCTATGTACCCCTCGAACGCATGGACCTGGTCCAGAGCTATCGCGTCGTGGAAGGCGATCATCCACCCCTCGACAAACTCGGCGGCACCGCCTGGAACACCCGCAAAACGCGCGCCCGCAAAGCCGTGGAGGACATGGCCGATCAACTTCTCGCCCTCTACGCCGAACGAAAAACCGCCGAAGGGTTTGCCTTCACCCCCGACGGGAATTTCCAGCGCGAATTCGAGGACGCCTTCGAGTTCGAAGAAACCGCGGACCAGAACAGTGCCGTTGCCGACATAAAAAAAGACATGGAGCGCGCCACGCCCATGGATCGCCTCCTCTGCGGCGATGTCGGCTACGGCAAAACCGAAGTCGCCATGCGCGCCGCCTTCAAAGCCGTCGCCGACAGCAAACAAGTCGCTTTACTTTCCCCCACCACGATTCTGGCGTTCCAGCACTACGAAACCTTCAAGCAGCGTTTCGCCGCCTTCCCCATGCGCATCGAAATGCTCAGCCGCTTCCGCACCCCTGCCGAGCAGAAGAAAATCCTCGCCGGCGTCGAAGCCGGCACGGTCGACATCATCATTGGGACTCACCGCCTCCTAAGCAAAGACGTGAAGTTCCACGATCTCGGCCTCCTGATTGTCGACGAAGAGCAGCGCTTCGGCGTGGCCCACAAAGAGCGCCTCAAGGAAATGAGCAAAAACGTGGATGCGCTAGCACTGAGCGCCACGCCGATCCCCCGCACCCTGCACATGTCGCTGGTCGGCCTGCGCGATATGTCGGTCATCGAAACCCCGCCGCGCGATCGCCTCGCCATTCAAACGGTGGTAGCTCCTTTTCAAGAAGAACTCCTGCAACGCGCCATCGAAACCGAACTCGCCCGCGACGGCCAGGTCTACTTCATCCACAACCGCATCGAGTCTATCTACTCCCTGGCCGCCCTGGTCCAAAAATTGGTTCCCAAAGCTCGCGTAGTCGTCGGCCACGGCCAGATGGGCGAAAAAGAATTAGAAAACGTAATGCTGAAATTCATTCGCGACGAAGCTGACGTTTTAGTCGCCACAACAATCGTAGAAAACGGTCTGGACATTCCCCGCGCCAACACCATCCTGATCAATCGCGCCGACCGCCTCGGCCTTGCAGAACTCTATCAATTGCGCGGCCGGGTAGGCCGTTCCGCCCAGCGCGCCTACGCCTATCTCCTCGTTCCGCCCGAAACCATCCTCTCTGACATCGCCAGAAAACGCCTCTCCGCCATGAAAGAATTCAGCGAACTAGGCGCAGGCTTCCGAATCGCCGCCCTGGACCTCGAACTTCGCGGCGCGGGAAACATGCTCGGGCGCCAGCAGCACGGCCACATTGACGCCGTAGGCTTTGACATGTACTGCCAGATGCTCGAGCGGGCCGTCAGCAAGATGAAAGGCCAGGAAGTCGCCCCCGAACTGCGCACCACCATCAGCCTGGGCTTCGACGTGCGTATCCCGCAAGACTACATCCCCAGCGAAAACCTCCGCCTGCGCACCTACAAACGCATCTCCACCATCGCCACCGACGCCGAGCGCGCCGACGTCCGCCGCGAACTCGAAGACCGCTTCGGCCCCGTCCCCGCCAGCATAGAAAACCTTTTGCAGTACTCCGTCCTCAAATCTATGTGCGAGCGTCTGCGCATTTCCGCGGTCGAGCGCCTGGGCAGCCGCATCGCCATCCGCTTTCACCCGGAAACCCAGCTCGACCCTGCAAAGCTTGTCAGCGTGGTCCGTTCGCGCAAGGGCATCAAACTCGACCCCAGCGGCGTCCTGTGGATGGAAGTAAGCCGCGGCGAGCCCGCCGCCGATGCCGTCAGAAACGTATTGCTAGGCCTGCAAGGGCAGAGCTAAACTTTAGCTTCAACCATATTAAGGAGCTTCATGCGTAACCTGCTTTTACCAATGGCTTTGTGCTTCGCGCTGCCGGTCCTCCCCGCGCAAGCCCAGCAAACTCCGCCTGCCCAGCAAGCCCCCACGCTAGAGAAACCCGGCATGGCCGAACCGGAGCCGGAGACCGCCGCCAAACCCGCTACGAAAACGGCACCGAAGCCCGCTCCGAAACCGGCCAAGCCCGCCGTCGACCCCAACGCCGGCAAAACCGTCGAAGAGATCATCGCCCGGGTGAACAACGAAATCATCACCAAGTCCGAGTACGATAAAGCCCTGACCACCGCCGAAGAAGACGCCAAAGCCGACTGCCAGAACCGCTGCACTCCGGAACAACTAGCCAATGAAACCGAGGACCGCCGGAAAAACGCGCTCCGTGACCTGATCGACCAATCCTTGCTCGTCCAGCGCGCCAAGGATATGGGCACCAGCGTCGAGCCTCAAGTCATCAAGAAACTGGACCAGATCCGCATTCAGAACAAACTCGACAGCATGGAAGATCTGGAAAAAGCGGTCACCGCCCAAGGCCTGAACTGGGAGGACTTCAAGAACAACATCCGCAACGGCCTGCTCACCCAACAAGTCATCGGCAGCGAAGTCGGCTCGCACATCACCATCGGCAGGGAAGACGTACAAAAATATTACGACGCTCATAAATCCGAATTCGTTCGCCCCGAACAAGTCGCCCTCCGCGAAATCGAAATCAGCACGGAAGGGAAGAAGCCCGACGAAATTCCCGAGCTTAAAAAGAAAGCCGAAACTGCCCTTAAGCGCGTGCAGGACGGGGAAGACTTCGCCGAAATCGCCAAGCGCATGTCCGACGGCAGCACCGCCAAGCAAGGCGGCTTCCTGGGTATCTACAAACGCGGCGAACTCTCGAAAGTATTGGAAGACAAAGTCTTTGCCATGAAGCGCAACGAACTCACCGACGTGATGGAAACCAAGCAGGGCTTCCTCATCCTGCAAGTTCTCGAACATTACGCGGAAGGCGAGCAGCCCCTCGACAAAGTGCAAAACGAAATCTCCGAGAAGCTCTACAACGAGCGCCTCGAACCTGCCGTTCGCGAATATCTAAAAACTCTGCGCCAGCAAAGCTACGTGGTCATCAAGCCCGGCTACCAGGACATCGCCGGCGGCGGCAACTCCGAAATCATGGAAGTCAGCGCCACGCCTGAAGTCGTGAAAACAAAAAAAGGCCATAAGAAGTTCTTGCTATTTGGCAAGCGCTCCGGCGACACCGCCGCGCCCGACGCCACGCCCGCTTCCGCGCCGCCAGCCTAGTCGTTTAAGCTAAATAGAAAAGGAACAATGAAGAAATCTTTCGTCACCGAACTAGCCACCGAACAAAGCATCACGTCCTTCTTCTTAGTGCACGAAAAAGAGATCCGCAACACCCGCGAAGGCAAGCAATACCTGCGCATGGAGCTCGGCGATAAGAGTGGCACCGTTGAAGCCCGTATCTGGGACGCCTTCGAAGCCATCGCCAAAGACATCAACCGCGACGATTTCGTAAAAGTAGCTGCCCGCGTGGAGATCTACCGCAACAAGCCACAGTTAGTCCTGCAACAAGTTCGTCGCGCCACCCCCGAAGAGATCGATCTCGCCGACTTCCTGCCTCACACCAAAGAGAACGTCGACCAAATGTGGTCGCGCCTCCAGGGCTACGCCGCCGAAATCGAAAATCCCTGGCTCAACAAATTAGTCCTCGGCATCCTCAACGACCCGCAAGTCGCCCCGCGCTTCAAGCGCGCTCCGGCCGCCAAAGTCATGCACCACGCCTTCATCGGCGGCCTCCTCGAACACGTCGTCGGCCTTTGCGGCCTCGCCAAACAAATCGCCGCCCATTACCCCGAGCTGAACGCCGACCTGCTCATAACCGTCGCCGCCCTCCACGACGTCGGCAAGCTCGACGAACTCTGCTACGAACGCGCCGTAAGCTACACCACCGAGGGCCAGCTCCTCGGCCACATCGTCATCGAATTGGAGTCCGTCTCAAAAGCCATGGACGCCATCCCCGGCTTCCCCCCGCAGCTGAAAGCCGTAGTCCAGCACCTGCTAATCAGCCACCACGGCGAATACGAGTTCGGCTCACCCAAACTTCCCATGATCCGCGAAGCCCTGGTCTTCCACTACCTCGACGATCTAGACTCAAAACTGGCCGCCGTCCGCTCCGCTCTAGCCACCCCCAGCGGCGAAGACCTCTGGTCCATCTTCAGCCCCGCCTTAGGCCGCAAATTTCTCAAGCTCGACGAATACCTGAAATCCTCCTCCAGTCCAGCCGTCAGCGCGGAGGGTGGTCCGCCAAACCCTGCGAAATTGTTTAGTTGAGATTACGCCGCCAGTTCATTCGGGACGCGGCGGCGCGACGCCTTTTTTCATCGCAAAACGCACATCCAATAGCTGCACAGAATCCTTTCGTTTATTTTTCTCCGCTATCTCTCGCATCCGCTCTATAATTCCCCAGCCAACCCATGCCCCTCATCTCCGGCACCAAAATCGGCATCTACGAAATAAATTCACTCCTCGGCGTAGGCGGCATGGGCGAAGTCTACCGCTCCCGCGACAGCAAACTCAGCCGCCAAGTTGCCCTGAAAGTTTTGCCCGCCGGAGTCGCCGCCGATCCCGAGCGCCTGGCCCGCTTCCGCCGCGAAGCCACCCTCCTCGCCGCGCTCAATCACCCCAACATCGCCGCCATCTACGGCTTCGAAGATTCCGGCGTCACGCACGCCTTGGTTATGGAATTGGTCGAAGGCCCCACTCTTGCGGACCGTGTCAAATCCGGCCCCATCTCCATCGCCGAAGCCCTGCCGATCGCCAAACAAATCTGCGAAGCCCTCGAATACGCCCACGAACGCGGCATCGTCCATCGCGATCTAAAACCCGCCAACGTCAAAGTCACGCCCGAAGACACCGTAAAAGTTCTCGACTTCGGCCTCGCCAAAGCTCTCGAAAATGAACCCGCGGCCGCCGACATTGGCAGCTCTCCCACCATGACCCGCATGGCCACGCAAGCCGGCATCATCATCGGCACCGCCGCCTATATGTCCCCCGAGCAAGCCCGCGGCAAATCCGCCGACCGCCGCGCGGACATCTGGGCCTTCGGCTGCGTGCTGTACGAAATGCTCACGGGCAAAATGCCCTTCAGTGGCGAAACCGTCTCCGACACCCTCGCTGCCGTCATCAAAGACCCGCCAGACTGGTCTCTGCTCCCCGCCAACACTCCGGGCCGCCTCCGCGTCCTCGTCCAGCGCTGCCTGCAAAAAGATCCCCGCCAGCGCCTCCAAGCCATCGGTGATGCGCGCATCTCTCTCGACGAAGTTCTCTCCGGCGCGCCGAGCCCTCAGCCCCGGCCGCCGTCGCGCCTGCGCAAGCCATCACCCCGGCATGGCGCAGCCTCTTGCCCTGGGGCCTCGCGGCGCTCTTAGGCGTGGCTCTCCTGGGCGCCATCTTCACTCTTCGCTCATCCTCAAATTCCTCCGCGCAAAAATCCATCCAACTGACCTTGGCCATTCCCCCCGACCAGAAGCTGGCCCTCATCAACGGTCCGGCCTTCGCCATCTCTCCCGATGGCTCGCGCATTGCCTACGTAGCCCACCAGCCGAGCGTGGACACGGGCCAGCTGTACATTCGCGAGCTGGATCAGCCCAACCCCGTTGTTCTGCAAGGCGCCGCCCTCGCCGCCGCTCCGTTCTTCTCGCCCGACGGCCAATGGCTCGGATTCTTCGCCGACGGCAAACTCAAAAAAGTCTCCGTGCATGGTGGCGCTCCCATCGATTTAGCCACCGCTCCGGGCTCTCGCGGCGGCACTTGGAGCCAGGACGACACCATCGTCTTCACCACCGCCTTCACCAGTCCGCTCTACCGCATCCCCGCTTCCGGCGGCCCTCCGCAACAAGTCACGCGTCTCGACTCCGCGCGCCTGGAAACCACCCATCGCTGGCCGCAATTCCTCCCCGATGGAAAATCTTTCCTCTTCACCGCCTCCTCCAACAATAATTTTTTCGGCCAGGCCTCCGTGCAAGCCGCCGACCTCGCCACCGGCCAAGCCAAAGTCCTCGTCGAGAACGCCACCTTTGGCCGCTTCCTTCCCGGGGGCTATCTGGTCTATTTCTCGCAAGGGACCTGCTTCGTTGCTCCTTTCGATGCCAAAGCCCTCAAGCTCACTGGCGCCGCCATTCCCGTCTTGCAAAACGTGGACTCCGACATCTCCAACGGCGGTGTGCAGTTTGCCGCCTCCGCTAACGGCACCGCCATCTATATGTCCGGCGCCGCCAATAAAGAAAATCTCAACGTCGTGCTCCTGGATCGTCAGGGCAACGGCAGCGTGCTCGTCAAGGGCTCGCCGGACTCCACCTCGCCGCGCGTCTCGCCCGACGGCAAGAAAATCGCCTTCGAACGCGCCGTTGGCGGCATCTGGGTCTACGACCTGCTGCGCGGCACCACCACACCCATCACCATGAAAGTCGGCTCCGCCAATTTCCCCATCTGGTCGCCCGACGGCCAGTACCTCACCTACTCCTACTCCGGAGGCGCGCACCTGGGCGTGGGAGAGAGCATCTACCGCGTGCGCGCGGACGGCTCCGGCGGCGAACAACAACTCACCCCGAACGACCCGCTCAGCTCTTACCCCGCCTCTTGGTCTCCGGACGGCAAAGTTCTGGCCTTTGATCGCACCTCGCAAAAAGGCGGCGGCTGCTGCGATATGTGGACTCTGCGGCTCGGCGACAACGGCCAGCCCGAGCCCCCGGAACGCTTCCGCGATGACACCCGCGTCACCGCCGTTAGCCTCCCCGATCCCCAGTTTTCTCCCGATGGTCGCTGGATCGCCTTCAGTTCCGCGGACTCCGGCGCTTCGCAAATCTATGTCGTGCCCTTTCCCGGGTCCGGCGGTAAGTGGCAAATCTCCACCGACGGCGGCGCCGAGCCCCGCTGGTCCAAAAACGGTCACGAGCTTTTCTTTCTCCACAACGCCGCGGTTCTCGCCGTCTCCTACGCCGTGCAGGGCAACTCTTTCCAGGCCGGCATTCCCAAACTGCTCTTTGAATCTAAGATCGAGATGCGCGCCCCGTACACCTCCTTCGACACCACCCCCGACGGCCAGCACTTCGTAGCCTTCCAATTCGAAGGCGGCAAAACCACCACCCACCCCGACCCGACCGTGGTCCTCAACTGGCTCACCACCGTCCGCCGCCAACTCTCCACCTCCCAGCCCACCCCGCAATAACGCTTCTCCCGGGAGCGCCGACTTGCCCTGGAAGGGTCTCGCGATCGGCGCTTTTTCGCCGCCATGCCGTCGCCACACCCGTGGTAGATCTCGGCTTCAGCCGCGGACAACTTCTCCTTAGCGCTGGCGATAGCGGAATGGCCATCGATCAGCCAACTTGCCTTTAACGATCTTTTCTACTTGCCAAGCGCCTGGGCGTTGCCCGGGCCGCCGGTGGACAAGACTCGCGGGATTCGCTCGTTTACGGGGGGAAGATCCGGAAAGTGCGCATGTGGTTCCGATTGATACCAATAGGCCACCGAGAAAAAATTGTCGGAGCGATGATTGGCATGGCCGTGCTCGATGGTGGCTCGCAGGGATTTCGTGAAGGGAATCGGCGAATCCAGATGGAAGCGGTACACCGACGTGCGCCCGCCGGCCTGCTCGCTGCCCTTCACCGGGGCGCCGTAGAGTGCATAGGCGAAAGAGTGTGAGCCGAATCCCCAGGCCCCAAGAAAATAATCTTCGGAGCCGGTGCCGTTGATCGACGGAAGCAATTCGCCGTCGATGAAAAACATGTCGTCGCCTTCGCCCCACCAGCCATCCTGATTCTGCAGGATAGACATGGTGACGCCTGCAAAGTGTCCGTGGCCGCGCACCTCCAGCCACACATAATTGTCTTCCCCGGAAAGATTCGAGCGGTTGTTCACTTTGGGATCGCCGTTCGAAGCCCAATCGTTGGTCCAGCCGTGTGCGGGCGTGGCCTGGCGATATTGCGCGTGGAAGTACAGCGTGTCGGTTGGCAGCGGCTTGGCACAAGCGCGGTAATCGATGTTGAAGTAGAAGGCGTCGACCTTGGCGGCTCCGTCGTTGGTAATCGTGATACGCGCATGCTTTTGGTACGGCATGACGAAAAAAGAATTGAGCGCTTTATCGGCGCCGACCGAGAGTGGCGCGGACTGGTACAAGTAATACTCGCCCAGTCCCAGGCCGAAAAAATCCCCGACAGGCGTCTCCACGCTCGGCGCGGCTTCGCCGTCCCAGTAAATGCGCAGGACCAATTGCTTCAGATGGTGCTCGTCGGGAGAAGCGATGGTGAACCACATGTGCGTTAGGACCCCGGGACCGCCCTCGTCGAGCAGCGTGAGCGTGGCGCCGGGTTCGATGGTGCGGGCGTCGTTGTTGCCCCCGGAGCGATCGTAACTGGACGAGCGGTGCTGCACGTAGTCGTGCGTGCGCGTGAGTGCGGTGAGCTGGTCGCCGGAGGCCGTATCGAGGCAGCTTTGCGCCTGCGTGGCAAGCGGGAAATTTGCAGCGAGCAGCACGAGCCAGAACACCTTGCGCATGGCGCCTCCGGGATAGCAAATCAGACTTTAGTTTGTTTGCGACTCCGGACAGGAACCGGAAACCTGGCGACACAAGGAGATGTATGGAGATCTACTCGCGCCCGAACGAGACGCCGCCCGTGAGGATTCCATCCTGTGCAATCCCGCTCGGCGCAGCCGGGGACACATCGCTAACGCTCGGCGGCTTCGCATCTTCATGCCGCGAACTCGGCGTCAGCTTACGGAACACAAACTCCTGCAAAATATTCGTGGCCGCCGTGGCCCCAATCCCGATCAGCGCATTCTCAAACGTCAGCGCTAGGCCATCCCTATCCTTCGCCGGATAATACAGATTTGAAATCGCCCCCGACGCCAGGCTCCCAACAATCCCGGAGTAATTCGCTTCCCAGTGGCCATCGTCGCCTTTGCAGATCACCGCATTGGCCATGGCATAAAGGATGCGCGACCGCGTGCTGCCCGTACCTTTGTAAAAATAGCGCGGATCTTGTTTCAGCAGCGACGGCAAGATCGCTCCTCCGATGTACGTGCCGGTCACAAAGTTCCCGTAAGCCGCCCCGTACCGCCGCGCATAACCCGCCGCTCCTTGCCCATACCCGCTGAAGTCGTTATCTGCCTGCTGTATTCCCGCAATCGCCCCCGTTATTCCGAAATTCACGGGATCGATGATCGTCTTCCACGCCAGCTCGAATTTCTGCTTCGACGTAAGCGCCACGGCGTGCTTGTCGTAGCTCACGTAGAAATTAGGCACCACCCCCAGCAGCCGTTGCTTTTCTTCCACCTTGATCTGATCTTCCGCAATCTCCACCCGCGAAGGCGTCACCCGCAACTCCGCGCTGACCGCCACTATAATCAGCGCGACCTGCGGCATCGTGTAGCTCTCTCCCGCGCGCACCGCTCCCGACGCAGCCTGCGTCGCAAAACCCGCCGCCTCAATCGTCAGCTTGAAGGGCCCAGGCGCCACTTCCGCAAAAGCGAATTGCCCGCCCTCGTCAGTGAAGGTAACCTGCTCCCGCGCCTGCGTTTCGCTCAGAAGCCTCGCCTCCGCACCCGCCACCACCGCTCCGCTCTGATCCACCACCGTCCCGCGAACGCTGGCCGGCAACTCCGCGCCCGGCGCACTCGCCGCAGTTGGCGACTGTGCTGGTCCCTGTGCCATCGCGGGCACCCCGCAGCACAGCACACCCACGCCCATCCACAACGCACAAATCCTCGCCGCGCTGTTCGCGTGGGAACGCATAAGCCCTCACTTTCCCCGATTATGATGCCACACCCACCGCTTTTGGATTCCCAATCTTTCTTGTCGTTTTATCGGTTACCGTCCATCCGTACAAAGGTTCC
>DATFYV010000183.1:0-2736 GCA_035314845.1 Candidatus Acidiferrum sp. | reverse complement strand
AGTCACAAATGTTTGGGCAGACTTGAATAGTCCTGTAGGTACTAAACACTGTGCAGTACCAATTTGTGTGCTGCACGAAAACTGTCCGGTGGTACAGTAGCGTTCCCGCGCGACCGCCGGTATGGTTCGAGCACCGACGGAGTCATCCGGAACGAGAGAAACAGTGAGCGTAGCCCGAGCCGGTATCGGGAGCGAAACTGTTCAGTATTTCCCGCGTTTCGGGCTGCAGCCCGCAAAAAGCCTCCGCAACGAGTAAATACGTCAAGAGAGTCAAAGAGGTGTGGCATGAACGACGAAGTGAAAGTGCGCGCGGATGTGCGGGTTGAAACGGCGAGCGACCGGCGAGGTGTGGAGAAGGAAAAAGCAACCGCGGGGAACAAGTCGGATGGAGCGCGGCTGCGGAGCCGCCGAAAGTTTCTGGGACACGTAAGTGGAGCGGCGGCGGTGGCCGCGACGGTTGGGGGATTGGGGCTGGAACCGTTGCTGGGTGGCAAGCGGAGCAGCGCGAGCGCGCAAGCAAACTTTGGGGGTCCGGGAGCGGTGCGCGCGGACGAAGCGCTGTTTCTTCGCGAACGCCTGGCGCAGGTGGAGCGGCGGGTGGCGATACCGCCGCATACGACCAATGGCGACGAGCAGCTTTATGCAGACAAATCGAACAGCTACTCCAAGTGCCTGGTGCACGACAACCTTGGGCAGGTGGATCTCAATTCGTTTCATAGCCTGCGTCATGCGTTGAAAACCGGAGAGCCCGCGGACTTTGAAGAGATTATTTTGGGCGGGCAGCGGAAGCAGAATGGCCCGCAGGGAGGATTTGCGTTTGATTTAGAGGGCACGGACGCGTACCAGTTCGGAGCGCCACTGGTGCCTCCGGCGCCAGCGCTGGCCAGCGATTGGAACGCAGCGGAACTGGTGGAGTTGTACTGGGCGTCGCTGCTGCGCGACGTGCCATTCACGCAATATGAGACGAACGCAACGGTAGCGCAGGCGGCAGCGGAATTAAGCGGTTTGCAGGCCTATCAGGGGCCGCGCGTCGGGGGGCAGGTTACGCCCGGCGTGCTATTCCGCGGGGGATTTCCGGGAGAGTTGCTGGGGCCATACATTTCGCAATTCTTCATCAAGCCGACGGCGATGGGGGCTCAGCCGATTACGCAACTGCAAACGACATACATGCCCAACCTCGACTACGGCGCTGATTTTGCGACGTGGCTGGACATCCAAAATGGAGTGGACACCGGTTTGCGCAATCAGGTGGATCCACAGCTGCGGTGCATGCACAACGGGCGCGATTTGGGTGCCTGGACGCACGTGGACGTACTCTATCAGGGTTATTTCGCTGCGTATCTGGTGCTTTCGAGTATTGGAGCGCCAGTGAATCCGGGCAGTCCGTACGTGGGTTCGAAGACGCAGCAGGGCTTTGGCACGTTTGGCGGACCGGATTTTGTGGCCACGCTGGCGGAAGTGGCGACCCGAGCGCTAAAGGCGGTGTGGTTCCAGAAGTGGCAGGTGCATTTGCGCTCGCGGCCGGAGGCCACGGGCGGATTGGTACATTTGATCAAAAGCGGACAGGGGGGCAACATCCAGGGGAAACTGAGCAACGTGATATTGAATTCCCAGGCGCTGCAGCAGAGTTTTGCCAAGTATGGAACTTGGCTGCTATCCCTGGCGTTTCCGGAGGGTTCGCCGGCACATCCTGCGTATCCGACGGGACACGGGACGGTGGGAGGGGCGTGCATCACGGTGCTGAAGTTCTTCTTCGATGGGAATTTTGTGATTCCCAATCCGGTGGTCACCTCGGACGATGGATTGTCGCTGCTGCCGTACACCGGGGCGGACGCTGGAGCGCTTACGGTGAATGGGGAGTTGAATAAACTGGGGCACAACGTTTCGTATGGGCATGGGATTCATCCTGGGATTCATTGGCGGAGTGATACCGACATTTCGCTGCTCTTGGGGGAGGCCGTGGCGCTAGCGATTTTGCAGGACCGGGCGCGGACGTATAACGAGAAGTTTACCGTGCAGTTGACGAAGTTTGACGGGACGACGGCGACGATATCGAATGAGTAGTGGCGCAGGACATGAAGGAAGGCGAAAACAAGATGGTGCGGAGGCGTTCGCCTGGTGAACCTGCGGCGCAGCATGCTGCGCCCCTACAAAGTAGCGGTGTGCCGCGGGCGATGAAGGGTTGGCAGAAGAGCCGTGAGCAGGCCGATGGCTGGTAGGTACGCGCAGAGTTTGTAGACGAAGATGATGCTGGTGGCGTCGGCCAAGCGCCCGAGGACTGCGGCGCCTATGCCGCCCATGCCGAAGGCAAATCCGAAGAAAAGACCGGAGATCATGCCTACGCGGCCGGGGACGAGATCCTGGGCATAGACCAGGATGGCGCTGAAGGCCGAGGCGATTACAAAGCCGATGATTACACTCAGGATGACGGTCCAGAAAAGATTTACGTAGGGCAGCATCACGGTGAAGGGCAGGACGCCGAGGATAGAGACCCAGATTACGAGTTTGCGGCCCACGCGGTCGCCTATCGGCCCGCCAATGAGCGTGCCGGCTGCCACCGCGCCAAAAAATACGAAGAGATAGAGTTGCGAATTCTGCACGGAGAGGCCGAATTTGCTGATGAGGTAGAAGGTGTAGTAGCTGCTGAAGCTGGCCAGGTAAAAATACTTCGAAAAAATCAAGGCCATGAGCACGGACATGGCAACGGCGACGGTTTTGCGCGGCGGAGCTTGCGCC
>DATFYV010000182.1:0-12373 GCA_035314845.1 Candidatus Acidiferrum sp. | reverse complement strand
AGCTCAACGCGATACCCCGCGGGTTCGAGAATGCGTCGCGCGCCAAGATAATGCTGCACAGCCAAAATTTCCGTAGGCGCCATCAGGGCAGCTTGTGTCGCGTTTTCGATGGCGATGACCGCGGCTTGCAGGGCCACGATGGTTTTGCCGCTGCCGACGTCGCCTTGCAGCAGGCGGTTCATGGGATAAGGCCTTTCGAGGTCGGCGGCGATTTCGGAAAGAGCGCGTTTTTGCGCGTTCGTGGGCTTGAAAGGCAGGATGCGCTTGAGCGCGGCGCGGATTTTTTCTTCGCGCAACCGGAATGGGATGGCGTTTTCGCGCCGCGTGGCCTGCCGGTCGAGGGCAATGCTCAGCTGGTAGCGGAAAAATTCTTCGAAGATCAAGCGCTGCTGTGCGGGCGAACGAAAAATATTCAACAGTTCGGTGGATTCGCCAGCGTCAGGGAAATGCGTTTGAACCAGTGCGTCGCGGCGGTTCGGCAAGCTCAGTTTCGAGCGCAACGCTATCGGCAGGATGTCCGGCATGTCCGGCGGTAGCAACTGCACCGCAGCGTACATGGCGCGGCGAATCTGGCGCGAACCGAAGGTACCTATGGCTTCGTAAATGGGTACGATGCGGCCGACTTCGGTGGAGTCCAGTTCTTCGCTGCTGAGAATCTCCATTTGAGGATTCACCATCTCGCGGCGGCCCGGGCGCAAGCGGTCGATTTCCACTTTGCCGTGCAGGATCAGCGACAACCCGGCCTTGAGGCGGTTTTCGAGATACTGACCGTGAAAAAATTTGCAGGGGAGCGAGCCAGTGGCGTCCTGCACGAGTAAATGATAAATCGCATCACGACCGTGCATGCCGCGGACGGCCTGGCCGCTGAGGACCTTTACACGCATGGTGTAGGTGCCGCCAGGGATGGCTTCCTTGACGGTGGAGAAGCGGATACGGTCTTCGTAGCGGAACGGCAAATAGTTCAGCAGTTCGCCCAGCGTGTGGATGCTGCGCTCGGCAAGCAGCGCAGCGCGATTTGGGCCAACGCCTTTGATCATTTGCACCGGAGTATCCAGCCGGAGCGGCGGCGTTGCGGTGGTGGCGCGGGCGTTCGCGGTGGCGGTCATGTGCAAGGATGCACATTATTTATACCACCGGCGCAGCAGCGTACGCCTGCGAGGCGGTAAGAAGTACGGTCGCGGAAGAAGTTGCGAAGATACTTGCACAGCGCTCTATGCGTATTATTAGAAGGCTGTGGAACGGCCCGGCTGCGGGGCGATTCGAACCAACAGCAATTGCGGAGGCAGAGTGGCTGGCGATCGATTGACAAGTTCCGATAAGCGCGCCCTGCTGTTGTGGATAGTGGCCGGCGTGATTGGCGCGCTATGCGCCTACAAGTTTTATTTCCGCGCCTTCCCCGAAGCCTCGGTAAATTTTCAGGTCTCTCGCGAAGAGGCGCTGCAGCGCGCGCAGGCGTTTCTGACCGGACAAGGAGAAAACCTCGCCGGCTGCAAGTCCGCGATTATTTTCGATCTGAACGACGACGCCAAAACCTATCTGGAGCGCGAAGTAGGCCTGCAGCAAGCCAACCAGTTAATGGCCTCGCAGTTGAATATTTGGTATTGGAAAGTGCGCTTCTTCAAACCGCTGCAGGAAGAAGAGTTTCAAGTGCGTGTCAATCCCGCGGGGCAGATCGTCGGATACGAGCACCGTGTCAAGGAAAGCAGCGCGGGAGCTGCGCTCACTCGGGACGCCGCACAGACGGAGGCTGCGCAGTTTGCCAGCACGCAATTGAACATTCGTCTCACGGACTGGGATTTGCTGAACGACGAAGTCAGTTCTGTGCAGCGCCCTAACCGCCTGGACTGGTCCTTCACCTGGGAAAAGCGCGGCTTTCGCGCCAAAGACGCGCCCTACCGCCTGGACGTGGTGCTGCACGGCGAGCGTATCGGCGGCGCGGAACAATATTTAAAGGTGCCGGAAGCTTGGAACCGCAGCTACGCACATTTGCGCGCGCAAAATAATTTCCTAACCACCCTGGCGTTCCTGCCGTACATCTTGATCCTCGGTTCCGCCCTGTGGCTAGGCATCCTGCTCACACGGCGCGGCTCCGGGCGCTGGGGCCAGGCCATCAAGATCGGTGTGCTGGTAGCCCTGCTTCTCTTCCTGATGCAACTGAACGCCTGGCCGGAAGCGCGCGCCGCATACGATACCAACAGCTCGTACGCCACTTTCGTCCTGAAACAATTGGTGAGCGCCTTGCTCTTCGGCATCGCTTCGGCCATCACCGTGACGCTGGTTTTTCCCGCCGGCGACGCGCTCTATCGCGTCACGCAGCCCGCTCGTTTGCGCCTCAGCAAAGCCTTCAGCTTGCGCGGCCTGCGCTCCAAGGAATTTTTTTGCTCCTCGGTCGTCGGCCTGAGCCTCACCGCTGCGTCGCTGGGCTTCGTCGTGCTGTTCTACATGTTTGGCAGCAAGCACGGCGTGTGGGCGCCGCAGGACATCAACTACGAAAACTCCGTCAGCACGCTGTTTCCGTGGATTTCCGGCGTCGCCATCGGACTGCTCGCCTCCACCAACGAGGAATTCACCTTCCGCCTGTTTGCCATTCCGTTGCTTGAGCGTCTCACAGGTTCGCGCTGGCTGGCGGTAATCATTCCCGCGTTCTGCTGGAGCTTCTTGCACACCAACTATCCCCAGGAGCCGCCGTATATTCGCGGACTCGAAGTCGGGCTAATGGGCATTGCCACGGGAATCGTATTTTTGCGCTGGGGCATCGTGGCCACGCTGGTCTGGCATTACACCTTTGACGCTTCGCAAGTCGGCCTGCTGCTGATTCGTTCGCACAGCTGGTATTTCCGAATTTCCGGCGTTATCGTCGGCCTGGCGGCCGTGGCTCCGCTGCTTTTCTCGGCCATTTCTTACGTGCAACGCGGCGGCTTCGCCAGCGACGAAGATTTGCTGAACAGCGCAGAGCCGCCTCCGGACGTCAGCCTGCGCAGTCTTGCGGGCGAAGCGGTATCCAGCGCCGCGCCGCGACGCTACACCGCGCTGCAGCCTGCCGTGCTGGCCCTTCTGGCGGTGTTCACGCTCTGCGGCGTGTTCGCGGCCGCGCGCCTGGAGATTCCCAGCATCGGCGATTACGTGAAAATGTCCATCGATGCGCGCCCGGCGCAATCGCGCGCCGACGAAATCATGCGTCAGCGCGGCGTGAACCCGGACTCTTATCTCCACGCAGTGGTCTTCCTCAACAACAACAGCGATCCTCTGGTCAACGAATTCATGCGCGAACGCGTGGGCATCACGAAACTGAATGATGTCTACGCCTCGCAAATTCCCGCTGCTCTGTGGCGCATCCGCTACTTCCGCGACAGCCAAAAAGAAGAGTATGCCGTCGTCTTGAAACCGGATGGCTCGCTGCATTCCGTGTGGCACGTCCTGCCGGAAGATGCTGCGGGCGCGCAACTCACGAAGGAAGGCGCAGTGGCGCTCGGTGAAAAATTTCTGCAAGACGAAAAGCACCTGGATCTAAACCAGTGGAAACTAGTCGATGCTGAATCGGAAAAACGCCCGCATCGCGTCGATCACACCCTGGTGTGGGAGCAAACCCAAGCGCTCACAGCAGCGCCGGGCGCGGATGCCGCGAATCCCGCCGATGAGGCTCATGCGCGGGTCCGCCTGCGGGTGCTTGGCGATCAGGTCGCCGACTACCAGACGTTCATCAAAATTCCGGATGAGTGGAGCCGCACACAGCAGTCCATGACCGTGCCGCGCGGATTGATCCAGTACGGCGCGCCTGCGCTGGTGTACGGCGCGTTGGGGATTGCCATGCTGTTGGTGTTCCTGCGAAATTTGAGGTCCGCTGCGGCGGCGGCGATCCCCTGGAGGCGCGTGGCCCTCTGGTCGCTTTGGGTGCTGCTGGCATTTTTCGTCACCATCGCGCTAGGGAATGCCTATGCCAAGACTCTCGATCTCTACAACACCGACGTGCCCCTCAATTTGACGCTGGGAGGCACGGCCATCGGCGCCCTGCTTGGCGGTCCATTCTTGTCTGCCGGCTTGGCACTGCTGTTTGCTGCCGCATGGTTTTATGCGCGTCGCGCTTTTGCAGAAGAGGAACTGCCTAGTTGGCTCGGCATGCCGTCCGATTACTATCGCGATGCGTTGTTCATCGGCATAGGGGGCACCGCGGCGCTGCTCGCGCTCAGTCGCGTCTTATCCCTCGGGGCTTCGCACTGGCCCACCATGCACCGGGAACTCGTCGCCTCGGTCGGTGGCAACTTCGACGCCGTCTCCCCGGCAGCCGCTGTCGTGGCGCACGCGCTGACCCACGGCTTGTTTCTCACGGCGTTGATAACCGCCGTGGCGGCGTTTGTGGCCGCATGCATCCCGCAGCGCTGGCTGCGCGCCGTACTGTTCCTCGGCGGTGCGCTGGCTCTAGTGGGCGGCGACTGGGGAAATGGCGCGGACTTCGTGCAACAATTTGCCTCAGAGGTGCTCCTGCTCGCAGCCATCGTTCTCGGGGTGCGCTATTTCATGAAGTTTAATTTACTGGGGTGCTTTCTCGTGGCCACTGCGGGCACCCTGTTGGGTGCGTCATCGGAGTTGCTCGCACAACCAGGCGCCTTTTATCGTCTAAATGGCTATGCCGTGGTAGCAGCGCTGGCGATGCTTCTGGCATGGCCACTCTTCGCCTGGCTCCTTCCCAGGCCAGTGCCACGCGGCGTAGCGTGCTAAGCCCTGAGTCATCGCTGTCTGGCCCCCTTATAACTAGCGAAACAAACGCCGCGGCTCATGCGTTCCTATCTGTGGGGAACTGCTGCTCACTCTAAGCGAACTGCTGCGTCCAAACCCTTGGGCTTGCGCAACGTCCCGGCGCGACCGTATGCTTTTGCGTACTTGCGGCCTCTGGGCAAATCGCGATTTTGCGCTAAGCTATTGCTCCAAAGGCAGTAACACAGCATGCCGGGAAGAGAAAGCGAAGAATGCCGCTCCCTTCATGGAATTTCGCTCTGGCTGACGACGCGCGCCGCATAGGCACCGTCCATCCTGGCGTCAACGCCTTCCTGTCCACGGAGACCTCTTTGCCGAATCTGGACGATCGGTCGCTGGTGGCCGAAGCGCAAGCCGGCAGCCGTGGAGCGTTTGAGGAACTCGTACGGCGCTATGATCGCGACGTTCTGCGCCTGGCGTTAAACCTCATGAAACGTCCGGAGGACGCGCGCGACGTCTATCAGGACGCCTTCCTCAAGGTCTACCGCAACTTGCACCGCTTCCGCTTCGAATGCAGTTTCTACACCTGGCTCTACCGCATCGTCACCAACGTCTGCCTCGATCATCTGCGCCGCCGCCAATCACGTCCCGAGGATCAGGCTCCTGAGGGAAATTCCGCATATCAAGATGAGGCCGGAACGGATTTTTTTGAGCGCCAGAAAGAACATCGCCCCACCCTCGACCCCGAGCGCAGCTTGATGGGCAAGGAGCTAGGCGCGCAGATTGCCGTGGCCATGAAGCAACTCTCTCCGCGCGAACGCGTCGTCTTTGAAATGAAGCACTATCAAGGACTAAAATTGCGCGCCATCGGTGACGCCCTGGGCACTTCGGAAGAAACGGTGAAGAACTCCCTGTTTCGCGCCACGCGCAAGCTGCGCAACCAACTCGGTGAACTCCGATGAACACCCCGGATAGTATTTCGAAATTCAGCAACCCGTCCTGCACGGACATTTCGGCCTTGCTGGTATTTTACGTATGCGATGAAGTCGATGACGCGGAACGCACCGCCATGGAAGCGCACGTCGCGACTTGTCCTCTCTGTTCTGAGCAATTGGCGCAAGAGCGTAAGCTGCACGACGCTATAAGGGCCGCTGTCCAGCCCGCGGACGTGCTGGATTCCTCCGCCGCCTTGTTGGCGCAGTGCCGCAGTGAACTGGCCGAAAGAATCGACGACCTTGCCAAGCCTCCGCACAAAGAACGCTGGCACCCATTCGGCTGGGCCAAGCGCTGGATGGCCTTGCGCCCGGCATGGAGCGCTGCGTTGCTGGTCGTTTTTGGCGTAGCACTCGGCACGCAGCTCCTCCCGTGGCTGGAAACCGCCCACGACGTCGCGGGCCCCGCCGTCAACGTGCTGGCCGCCCCCAAGCTCACCGACGAGCAATTATCGAAAATGGCCCTGGCCAGCGTTCGCGTTTCGCCCGCGGGTGACGACGCCGGCGACAATATTCAGCTGCATCTCAGCGCCCAACAGCCCCTGGTCATCTCCGGCAACGTGGATGACCGCGATGTGCGCCGCGTGCTCACCTACGTGGTGCAAAACGGCGAGCATTCCGATGTCGACGTCCGCCTTGACTGTCTTGAGGCCCTCAAATCGCGCATCGATGACCAGCAGGTGCGCCAGGCTTTGCTGGCGGCCGCGCGCAAGGATCAAAGCGCGGCAGTGCGCATGAAGGCTCTCGAGTCGTTGCGCGATGCCACCGACGATGGCGCCGTCCGCGAGACCATGCTGCAGATTCTGGACCACGATGCCAGTCCCGGCGTGCGCGTCGCGGCCGTGAATTTGCTGGTGCGCTCCCTGCAAGAAGAACTTAGGAACCAATCCGCCGTCGAATCCGAACCAAACCAAGACGCGCGAATCGCGGAACCGAACGGCGACGCGCCTCTTCGCGAGGAGGCTTCCGTCAAGTCCGGACTCGACGCGGCCATGCGCGCGCTGGCCGATTTGCAGCAACATGATCCGAACCGCGATGTTCGCGTGCGCAGTGCGGCGGCGCTCCGGCAAATTGCGGCCCGGCCTCAGCCCTGACAACGTTATTGCCAAACACGCTGAAGAAGTTCAAGAACATGAAAGCCCCGCTCCTCCATCAACTCGCGTCACGCCTGGCATCGCCGGCTGCTTTCCGCGCGCCTTTCTGCGGTAGCTGGAAGTTTCCTCTCGCAGTCTTCGCCGCACTGCTTGTTACCGCCCCGGCTGGGGCTGGTCCCGGGAGCAGTGCGGCAGGCTACCCAGCAAGCGACCCGGGATCGGTAGTAGGCGGCGCCACGGCCACGCTGCCCGCACCCGGACCTCATACCACCACCGAACGCAACGGCGTTCTCACCACATCCGAAGGGCTAACGCTTCGGCTAAATGCCGATCTCGGTTCCGTGCATATCGCCACTCTCGAAGCGGGTGCCGCGCCGGTAGTACGTTACCTCGTTCGCATTGAGACCGACGCACGCGCGCCATTGGCAAAATCTCTCCTCGACAGTTATGCCCTCAAAACCAAAAACACCTCTTCTGGCGTAGACATCAGCGGCCTGCTTCCAGCGCAAGCCACGCGTACTCGCGGCGCGGGCGCGCAGTTCTGGGTGCATTTCGATGTCACCGTTCCGGCAGGCTATCACGTCGACGTAAAGACCGGCGCCGGCGACATCGACGCCGAGGACATCGGCGGTGCCGCGCAACTGGTTACCCTGGGCGGAAATATCGTCGCCAGCCGCATCGGCGCCCACGAAAATCATAAAGAAAACGACGGCCGCGCCGAAGCCATCTTGCGGACCGAGGGCGGTCACATCCAGGTACGGGAAGTCACCGGTGATCTGACCGCTTTCACCGCCGGCGGACATATCTTGGCCGGTGATGTCTCCGGCGACGCCTCCTTGCGCAGCGGCGGCGGCCACATTCGTGCCGGAAAAATCGGCGGGCGCGCGGAGCTGGAAACCGAAGGCGGCAATGTCACCGTCAATCACGCGGGCAGTTTCGTCAATGTGCGCACCGGCGGCGGACAAATTGACTTCGGTGAGGTCCACGGCTCGGTCCGCGCGCAAACCGCCGGCGGCGGCATTCGCATCATGTACGTCTCCGGCCCCATGAATGTGGAGTCCAATGGTGGCAGCATCTGCCTCACGCGTGTCGCCAGTGCCGTGCAAGCGGCCACCACAGACGGCACCATCACGGCGTGGATTAATCCTGACTCCAGCCCCGATGCCGGTCCGGACACCAGCTCGAACCTTCGCTCGCCTTCCGGCAAGGACGCCACCGTCCGGCTCTCCGGCGCCTCGCAATTGGCCTCCCGCAATGGCGATGTCGTGGTCTTTGTGCCGCGCAATCTCGCGGTTACCATCGAGGCCGTGGTGGCCTCGGGAGATGTTCACCGAATCATTGCGGATCCCGCCATGCACCTGGCCGTGCAACCCGCGGAAGATCACAGCGCAGGAGCGGTTCGCGCCGTCGCCACACTCAATGGCGGAGGCGCTCCGCTACGCCTGAAAACCACGGCGGGTAGTATTCGCCTGCAATTCCTGGATTCCCAAGTGGCCTTGCGCGAGGCCTTAATTCGCGACCAACTCGCACGCCTCAATGAAGAGCTGGGTGATGCTCCGCAAAGCGCGACACAAGCGAAATTTGACGTCCCTTCGGGGAACGAAGCCGACAGCCATCCACTGGCACGTATGCCGGAAACTCCCGAACTTCCTCAGATTCCCCAAATCAGAGGCGACTGGCTGGACACCATGATGAACGCGCTGCAAGTCGCCGTGACTGGCGGGCTGCGCGAAGATCCCAAGGATTTTCAAAAGCGCCTGACTCGCTCGCCGCGTCCTTCGTATCCCACTCTGGCGCAAACTGCCGGTATTCAAGGACTGGTGAAGCTGCAGGTACGCGTTACAAAAGACGGCCACGTGGAAGTAGTGAAGGTCCTGGAGGGTGAGCCAGTCTTGGCGGATGCCGCCGTCTCGGCTGTGAAGCAGTGGCAAGCCCGGCCAGGCTCGGTCAATGGCAGGCCCGTGGAAGTGACTTCCACCGTGACCTTTAATTTTCAACTCCCCTGAGCGCTGATTTTTCGCGGCGGCCAGGAACGTTCGGATCGGGTTGCGGTACCCAAGCAGTCGTGCCCAGGTTGCCCAGGGTTGTTGCAGCATATTCCTTCGTGGAGGACACATCCATGTCGCAGCGCTATTTGCCGGGACTCTTGCGCGGTATCTTACTTGCGGTTTTGCTAGCGGCGGTCAACGCCCTGCCGGGTTTCGCGCTCAGCAAAAATTTCAGTGAAACCGTTCCGCTGCAGCCCGGAGGCTCCTTCGAATTGCAGAATGTCAACGGCACGGTAGAGGTACAGGGCTGGGACCGCGACGAAATCGAAATCCGCGCGGTGAAAACCGCCAAAGAAAAAGAGTCTGACCTGGACCGCGTAAGTATCGACGTCACCGCGCAGCCCCGCGCTGTTTTTGTGGCCACCCGCTACCCGCAAAACGAGGGGGTGGAGGTTGCCGTTGAATATACCGTGCACGTTCCGCGCAACGCCCACGTGGAAAGGCTCGCCACCGTAAACGGCACACTGCGCATTTCCTCCCTCGAAAATGTCGGCGACTTGCGCACCGTGAACGGTAACATCGAAGTCTACGAAAGCGGTGGCCCAGTGGCTGTGCACGTCACCAATGGCAACGTGCACCTCGAGCTCAGCCATCTGCGTGAGCAGGACCCCACCTTCGCGGAAACCACCAACGGCTCCGTGCTTTTGGCCCTGCCCGCCAACACCCAAGCCGACCTCGAAGCTCGCTGCCTGAACGGCACGTTCTCTTCCGAGCTCCCGGTAACCGTGGAAAGCACCCAGCGTCCGCGCGAAGTCCGCGGCAAACTCGGCAAAGGCGGAGCTCCCATCAAATTGCGCACCGTCAATGGCGGAATACAAATCGCTATCCTGCGCTCAACGGTTTGAACTTTGCTGCGTCTAAAGCCTGTAGTGAGGAGGCTGCAAATGAACAAAAAGTTTTCCATAGCTGTTTCCGGCATCGCCGCGCTGGGCTTGGTCCTGGCCGCCTTGCCAAGCCATTCGTCCACGCCGGGGCTTCAGGATCCGCGACTTCAGGAACTTCGCGCGCAGGCTAACGAATTGCGCCAGGAAGTACGCGCTCCGCGTGCCGGTGATTTCGAGTTCTCCTTCGGCGATGGCAGTTGGCTGGGCGTCGAGACCGCCGAAGTCACCGGTGAAAAAGCCAAGGAACTGAGGTTGCCCGCGGAACGCGGCGTGGTGCTGGGAAAAATTATGGACGACAGTCCTGCGTCCAAAGCCGGCCTGAAAGAAAATGATGTGATCACCGAAATCAATGGCCAGCGCGTCGAGGGCACCGCGCAGTTTCGCCGCATGATTCACGAAACCCCCGCGGGACGCACCGTGCAGCTCACCGTCTGGCGCGATGGCCGCGCCCAGCAAGTCTCCGCCACGCTCGGCAATGCCGACGGCCAGCATAACAATTGGTTCCGTGCCGCACCCGGCGCCTTTGCGTTCAATCTTCCGGAAGTCTCCGAGTTACCGCCAATGCCGGATATCGAGTTCGATGGCAATATCCTAAGCATGAACGCCCACCCGCGTCTCGGGATCGACGCCGAAGACCTAAGCGGTCAACTTGGTTCCTTCTTCGGCGCGCCGGAGGGCGAGGGCATCCTGGTTCGCGCGGTCAGCAGCGGCTCCGTCGCGGAAAAGGCTGGCGTGAAAGCTGGCGACGTAATCGTTTCCCTGAACGGAGAACGCTTGCGATCTGTAGGAGACCTGCGCGCCAAGCTGGCCCCGCGCGACAGCGACAAATCCACCACCGTGAAGCTCGGAGTCATTCGCAATCGAGCCGAAATCTCCCTCAACGTGGAATTACCGCCCGTGCCTTCCAAACACCGGAAAACCACCCTGCACCAAACCAATATCTGATCGCCCCAATCTCTTGCGCAGACAAAAAAGGCCCGGACTTTTGCCCGGGCCTTTCCGTTTAAGAAGACTAGCGTGCTTCTAAACCGCTGGCGAAGCCGCCGCGTTTTCCGCTGGCAACAATTCCAGCAGCCCATTCTCCACCAACGTCAGCAACAGCTCGTGCAGATGCGTATGCAGCAACTCCGGAGCCACTTCGTATTCGTTGAGCAGCTCCTGATACGCCGCTTCGATGCTCGGCGCCGTGGTCGCCAGCCGCCACATGCGCGTGCCCGTCTCATCCAGGCCAAAATATCTTTCTGATGCCAGGTTCAGCAGCACGGCCTCGTTGTCCATAAACCGCACCAACACATGCGCGGGCACGCTGGCACGATTCGCAAACGTCAACATGGCGATTTCCTGAGGGTTACCCTGTAATGATCTTTAACTCGACTATTCTAGCGGTAAGACGCGCAGCTTGGCCACACCTTCCATCGTTCCCGAAGGCGCATTGTTTTCCCCGCGCGGAAACGCTATAAATCCTTCGTGCCCGAACCGGCCGTCAGTATCGAACACCTCGAAAAATATTTTCCCCCGGCGCGCAGCGGCTGGCGCGCCTTCCTGCAGCCCTTTGAATCCGCCACCTCCCTGGCTCTCGCGGGAGTCTCCTTGCAAGTTCGCGATGGCGAATCCGTGGCCCTGCTGGGCGCCAACGGCGCAGGCAAATCCACGCTGCTGAAAATCCTCGCCACCCTCCTGCTTCCCACCAAGGGCCACGCGCGCATCGCCGGCCATGACACCGCAAAAGCCCCCCGCGCCGTCCGCCGCCAGCTGGGCTATCACGCCGGCACAGACCACGGTTTTTACCCGCGCCTGAGCGGCCGGCAAAATCTTCTCTTCTTCGGCCGCTTGAATCACCTCCCGACTTCCGCCGCCACGCGGCGCATCGAATCTCTCGCGCAACAATTTCATCTGGAAGAATCTCTCGGCCGCCAGGTCCGCACCCTCTCCACCGGCACCGTCCAGCGCCTCAGCCTCGCCCGTGCCTTGCTGCACCAGCCGCGCGTCCTGCTGCTCGACGAGCCTACGCGCAGCCTCGACGCCATCGCCGCCGCCGAATTCCGCCGCTTCCTCAAGGCCGAAATTCTCCAGCACGGCCACACTTCCTTGCTCTTCGCCTCCCACACCCTCTCCGAGGTGGAACTGCTTGCCGATCGTGTGGCTGTCATCGATCATGGCCGCCTCCTCGCCTTCGACACTGCCTCCGCCCTGAAAAACTACACCGCCGCCGACACCCTGGAAGACGCTTTCCTTCATATCACTGGCCGCGCAAATCAAGACGGAGCGCCGCCGCAAAATTCCGTCACCGATCTCGAAGGCGGCGCCGCGTGATCCGCACCCTGCGCGAGATCTGGCTCTTCTTCTGGCGCGACCTGCTCATCGCTGCCACCTATCGCGCCGTCTTCCTCCTCGAAGCCGTCGAGGCCCTCTTCGGCGCCGCCATGTTTTTCTACGTCGCCCGTTTCGTCGATAGCCCGCAGCTCGAAAGCGCTCTGCCGCAGGCCGGAGGCTATTTCGCTTTCTCCCTGATCGGTTTCATTTTCCTCGACTACCTCAATATCTCTCTCGACACCTTCGATCGCAGCTTACAGGAAGCCCGCGACAGCGGCACCCTCGAGCATTTGCTCGTCACGCAAACCTCCTTGCCCGCCCTGCTCGCCGGCTCCGCCCTCTATCCCTTC
>DATFYV010000181.1:0-4373 GCA_035314845.1 Candidatus Acidiferrum sp. | reverse complement strand
CAAAATAGATGTCCGCGCCGAGCTCCGCGCGCGATGTAGTAGAGGCCGCTACACCGGCACAAATAACATGACCTTCGGCGAACGACTCGAATGGCTCGGCCGCATCTTGCTGTTGATATTCATCCTGGCCAGCGCCGCTTTTCTTAGCGCTATTACCGCGATGCGCATTGCCATCCACGGCCGGGAAACCACCATGCCCAACCTCGTCGGTACCAACGTCGGCCAAGCCAGTTCCATGCTGCGCTCCCGCGGCCTGGTGCTGAAAGTCGCCGACCACATCTACAGCGACCTGCCCATCAACTCCATCGTGCGGCAAACGCCCACGGCAGGCATGCTGATGAAAGAATCGCAGCAAGCCCACGTGGTAGTGAGCCTGGGCCAGCGGCAACTTCAGATCCCGCTGCTCGAAGGCCATTCCCTGCGCGCCAGCCGCATCGAGCTGTTGCGCAATAGCCTGCAAATCGGCGAAGTTTCCACCGTCACCCTGCCCAGCGAAGCTCCCGACTATGTGATGCTGCAGAATCCCCGGCCCGGAGCGGGCGCCGCTACCCCGCGAGTTGACGTGCTGGTCGCGCAAGCGCCCAAGGAACAAAGCTACGTCATGCCGGCGTTGATCGGCCTAGATGAAGTTACCGCGCAACGCCGTCTGGACGCCGCGCACCTAACCCGTAAGGTGAATTACGTCGCCGCGCCGCAATGGCCGCACGCCGCGGTCATCGACCAGACGCCCGCGCCCGGAGCGCGTCTGTACGCCTCCACACAGGTCGAGCTAACCGTCGCGAACTGATTTTTTCGCCGCGCGCTGCACGGAACTAACGCACTCTCCCTTGCGTACCTATTGCAGCGGAATCCAATCCGTTCACCGAGGCTTCCATGTACCAGGCAAAACTTCGTTTCACCGCGACAAGCCATTTGCGCCTGACGACCATGCTCGTCGCCGCTCTGCTCCTGCTCCTGGCTCTAAATCCACTCCGCGCGCAGGACACCTCCAAAAAATCCGGTGATCTCAACGCCGGCATCACCATTAGCGCGCAAGCCACGGCCAAGGAAGTCGGCCTGCCCGTATACCCCGGCGCGAAGCCACACAAAGACTCCAGCGAGGATTCTTCCGGCGCTAACCTCGGCTTGTGGGGCGGCTCGTTTGGTTTCAAGCTGGTGGTTATGAAGTTGGATTCGGCGGACACCCAGGACAAAATCGCCGCGTTCTACAAGAAGGCGCTGGCCAAGTACGGACCGGTGCTGGACTGCTCCAATCCTCCGGCCGCTCCGAAGAGCGACAAGCCCGACGACAAATCAAATAAATTAACCTGCGGCGATGACAAACCCGACGGAGGCGGCCAACTCTTCAAATCGGGCACCAAGGAAAAGCAGCACATCGTGAGCGTGAAGCCCGGCCCCAGCGGCTCGGCTATCGATCTGCTGTACCTCGAAGCGCGGGGAGAGAATCACGACGCCCTGTGAGCGCCACCATCGCGCAGGGACCTGCTCCGGCCCTGGCGCAACTGAACCTGCCTATTTGGATGGGGTTCGCGCGCTTCCCGGCACCACCTGGGGTCCGGAAACCTTCGACTCCGGTCCGCGCGGGCTCCAATCCAGCGGCGGAAACGCGATGTGCCAGAAATTTACCTGGGCCTTCACAAACTCCAGGCCCACTTCCGGCACTCCGGTATTCCCCGCATTGACGTCCACCACCCGGCAAGTCACCGCTTCGTTGGTCTTTAGATTCCGCATTTTCAGCAGGTCTCCAGCTTTCACCCCGGCTTGCAGGTGAATCAGCGCTCCGTGCGCGCTGACGATCAGGGTTCTAGTCTGCTCCGCGGCTCCCAACTCGCTTCCCCGCTGCGAAGTAACCTCCACGTCGACGTTCAAGCACACCCGCTGGCTTCGCCGCAGGTTGCTGACCTTCCCACCCAGATTTGCGTGCCCCTCGTTCGCGCTGACGGCCACACCTGTCACCTCTACTCCCTCTATCGGCGCGAGCTCGGTAAACTTTAGGCCTGCAGTTCCGTTTTTGTGGCGGCTTGGGTTTTACCACGCGCCTTCTTTTCGGCCCCACCACCAAACCAAGCCCACGCTGGCGGTGGTCTGCTGCTTGCTAAGCAGCCCCTGCGTATCCGTTAGAAACGACGGTTGATTGGAGAAATCGCGCCGCCATTCATAGCGCATTAGAAAACCTTCATTCAACTTGTAGTCCAGCGTCGCGGTAGTCTCTTTCAGTGCCTGATTCAGCCCGCTGAACAGCCCGCCCCGGTCAGAGAGATATTCCGCGCGCGCAGCCACGGCCAACCGCGAGGAAAATTCGTACCGCGCATACCCCGCCCCGCCGATCACATGGGAAGGCGCGGCGGACTCTCCCGGGGCCTGGTTGCGCCACAGCCGTTGAATGACGTAGTCGCCCTCCAGTGCAAAGCTGAGCTTCGGTGACGCCTGCCAGGTCACATAGCTGTCGAAGATGTGCAGCCGCCCATTCGGCGCGGGACGAATGGCTTCAAAGCTCAGCCCGGGCTGCACCGGTATCGGACTCGTTGGCGTGACCTCCACGCGATCCGGGTGCTCCTGGCCCAGGTAATAGTTCACCACCCAGGTCAGCGATTTCAGGGGCTTGGCGGTAAATCCAAACAGTTCATCTTTGAAGCTATTGGTGGCTTCCACTTGATTTGTGCCGTTCACCACCCAGTAGGTCAGCGTAAAGCGGTCGTTGAGCGCGTAATTCGCGCGCACGCCCATGTGGTAGAACGGCAAAAAATTAAAATAGTAGGAGCGCGAATAGTTCATCTGATCCTTGGTGTAGTTCCCTTCGATGCCGATCGAACTGCTCCACTTGCCAAAATCCACCACTAGACCCTTGCCCACCGGCACGATATAGGTCCCGTAGGCCTGAAAAATATTGCGGTAGATGTCTGGACGCGGTTCGTTCAAAGGATTGCCTTGCAGCGTGTCGGTGGCCTGGCCAAACTGCAGGTCCACGCGCGCGCCCCAGCGCCGCCCCTCTTCAAGGTTTGGGGCGTGCTCGAAGATAATGCTGGCCTGGTTCAAATTAAAATTGTTGCTGAGCACGTCGTAGGCCCGCAGCAAATTTACTCGTCCCACCGGGGAATTGAAGTTGTAGGAATAATATCCGTCGAGTCCCACGTTGATGGTGGTATCGTGCAGAAAATCCAGCTCCTTGCGGTCGTCCGGACTTGTTCCCATTAACGCTGCCGCGGGCGAAGCACCGCCGCTCTGGACGCCAGACGCTGCGGCGGGAGCAACCTGCACTGCGTTGGCCGATGCCGGCTCCGCGCCGCCCCCATTGGGGGCTAGGCCATTCGCAACAGGCCCGTTCGCAAACGGAGCGTACGCGGCGTTTCCGCGCAGCAGTTGCTTCAACTCCGCGACCTCCGCCTCAAGCCGCTCGACGCGCGCTTGCAAAGCGACGGCGCCGCTCGCTGACGTATTCGCCGCGCCGGTTTGTCGGCCACCCTGTTCTTGCGCCCGCAAGGAGACCCCGCAGAACAAAAACACGGAGAGCACACAAAGATAGAGGGCACCACGCTTCGCCGCTCGAGTCACCCGCCGCAGCGCTTGCCCGGCCTTGCCCAAACCAATCGTCCTCTGATTGCCTGTAGCTCTTCGCATGGTGGATTTTCCTCTCGGTAGCCGTCTGTGGCCACCGCCGCAAGTTGCATCGATATTCTTGTATATCACGCGAGCATGCTTTGGCCGGGTCTGATGGGATTTCACGGAAGCACCGGCCCTGCAGGCACAGCGCTCAAGGTAAAGGGGGGCAAGTGATGCGTGGTAGCAGTTGATAAATGATTCTAAGAGGAAGAATCTCGCGCTAAACCTGCACTTCGCGATAGCGGAAACAGTACACCAGGTGATCGTTGACCATCCCGGTGGCTTGCATGAAGGCGTAGCAGATCGTTGAGCCAACGAAGCGGAACCCGCGCGTCTGTAGATCCTTGCTAAGGGCGTCGGATTCCACGGTCTTGGCGGGCAAGCCGCGGTGTGCCTTCCAAGCGTTGCGCTTGGGTCGTCCGCCGACGAAGCGCCAAACGTAAGCATCAAAGGTGCCGAACTCGCGCTGCACAGCCAGAAACGCTTTGGCATTGTCAATAGTCGCGGCAATTTTTAGGCGGTTGCGAATAATTCCGGGATCCGCAAGCAAAGCCTTAACCTTCCGCGCATCGTAACGCGCCACGATGGCGGGATTGAACTCATCGAATACTTCGCGATAGCGCACACGCTTCTTCAGCACGGTGTCCCAGCTCAGCCCGGCCTGCGCACCCTCCAGGATGAGCATTTCAAAAAAGCGCCGGTCGTCATGGACGGGCACGCCCCATTCCTGGTCATGATAAGGAATGTTTAAATCGTTGGCCGCCCAGGTGCAG